>JBMDXC010000711.1:0-7753 GCA_048594805.1 Candidatus Entotheonellaceae bacterium
GACGGAGGAGTGGAGGGTAACTCAAGGAGTGGAGCGTTCTATGCACACTTTTGAGTTCTCGGACGCCGATGCATTCCAAGACTACGTATTTCCACAATCCTGGGGCTGGGCACGCCTAGGCGATATTGCCTCGATTGTCGGTGGTGTCACGAAGGATGCAAAAAAGCAGCTCTCCGAGTACACTGAAGTTCCCTACCTGCGTGTGGCGAATGTACAACGTGGTTTCTTCGATCTGACAGAAATCAAGACAATCCGTGTGCCTCAAGAGAGGTTGGCAGAGCTACGTCTAAAGCCGGGCGACATTCTGTTTAACGAAGGGGGAGACATAGACAAGCTCGGACGAGGTTGGGTGTGGGGTGGCGAGATTGAGCCATGTGTCTTCCAGAACCACGTATTCCGCGCTCGACTGAACGACCAGCGGTTTTCTCCAAAGTTTTTCTCCTGGTACGGCAACAGTCGCGGGTACGACTATTTCCTATCGCGTGGCAAGCAGACTACGAACTTAGCCTCTACTAACAAGTCCGTCCTGTCGGCGTTACCTGTGCCACTTCCTCCAGCGGAGGAGCAGGACGAGATCGTCCGCCGTGTCGAAACCCTGTTCTCCTATGCCGACCGTCTCGAAGCCCGCTGCCGTGTCGCCCACGCTCAAGTCGAGCACCTGACGCCCGCGCTGCTCGCCAAGGCCTTCCGCGGCGAGTTGGTGCCGCAAGACCCAAACGACGAACCTGCTTCCGTGCTGCTGGAACGCATTCGCACCGCGCGAGCAGCGTCGGAAAGTATAGCCGGTCCCAAGCGACGCAAAGGTGGCAGCCGTCCCAAGATATCGCAAAAAGCTGAGGCCCTCATGCTCACCCGCAGAGACATTCAAGATACACACCTAACCACAATACTCAGGGACCGTGGCCCGCTTACCGCTGAAGCGCTGTGGTCCGGCTCTCAGCTAGACATCGACGACTTCTACGACCAGCTCAAGGACGAAGAAGCGCGCGGCCTGCTGCGGGAGAAACGCGGCGATTCGTCGAACGCACCACGCATGCTGGAGGCCGCATGAAGCTAGAACGTCTCAGCATCCCAAACTATCGCAACCTGCGGTCATTTGAGATCAACTTCGGCGAATCGCAGCCAACGACAGTGTTGATTGGCCGCAACGGCTCGGGCAAGTCAAACTTAATCGAGGCCATCGTCGAGATCTTCCGTGAGCTGGAGCTCGGCAGTGTGCCCGGCTGCGGGTACCAGCTGCAGTACGTATGCCGCGATCACACCATCCAACTCGACGCCGATCCTGTGCGGCCGAGCAGGCGCCTTGACATCACAGTCGACGGCAAGTCGTTGACGCAAACGGCCTTTCAGCGTGACATCGACACCTACCTCCCCAACTACGTCTTCGCCTATTACACAGGGTGGAGCAGTCGGCTCGAACGGCACTTCGACCGTCCGACCCGCAGGCACTACGACCGTATCCTGAAGAGCCCGGATCGTCATCTACCGCTGCGGCGGCTGTTTTTCTGCCGCAAGGAATACAGCCAGCTCGTGCTGCTGGCATTCTTCCTTGCCAGGCAAGATAGCGCTCGCGAGCTGCTCGAGCGCTATCTTGGCATCAAGCGCTTCGAGTCGGCACTCTTTGTGCTGAAAACGCCATGGTGGGGTAGAAGCGCCCCAAATAAGACACGGAAGGCTGAAGGCGACGCACGATTCTGGTATGCCCTCGGTGCGTTCAAAGGCTTTCTCGACCGTCTCTGGGGCCATGCCCTGGCGCCGATCCGCAACACTGAGGCCGTGGAGCGCGACGTGCGCCGGCAGGCTGAGAGCACTGAGCGGCTCTACCTCTTCATCAAGAATGAGGCAGAGCTGGCCGGGCTCAAGGAGGAGGACGAGGACTCGAAAACTCTGTTCGGCTACCTTGAGAGTCTGTTCCTGTGTGACCTGATCGACGAGGTGCGCGTTACTGTTGAGCGCACGGACGGCACGCGCGTCAAGTTCACGCAGATGAGCGAAGGCGAGCAGCAGCTCCTGACCGTGCTCGGTCTGCTGCTCTTCACGCAGAACGACGAGTCGCTGTACCTGCTCGACGAACCCGACACACACCTTAACCCGGTATGGACCTACGACTATCTAAAGCTGCTCCAGGAGAACATCCGTGCCGAGAAGGGCCAGTTGATCATCGCGACCCATAATCCCCTGATGATTGGCAGCCTGCACAGGAACCAGGTGCGCATCCTTGCGCAGGAGGACAACCGCATCGTCTCTTTAGAGCCGGAGTATGATCCGATTGGCATTGGCGTGGAGGGGCTGCTCAAGTCAGAGCTTTACGGACTACGTTCGACGCTGGCCCCGGAAGTGCTGGCAAAGCTGGATCGGCACTACGAGCTTCTCGGAAAGGAAGAGAAAACGGGCGCTGAGCAGGCAGAGCTGATACAACTGGCGCAGGAACTGAATGAGTTGGGGGTTTCTCGTACCCATCCGAATCCCTACTTTGAGCACTTTGCAAACGCGATGGCGCGGCGGCGCGGAGCTGAGCCAGAGATCGCCCTGTCTAAGGAGGAGATCGAGGCGCAGGCCAGGTTGGCCGACGAGGTCCTCAAGGAAGTCCTTGCCGAAGAATCCGGCGGAGAGAGTGAATCGGTATGAGGTATATCCCGCTTCGCGATCAGGAGCCTGACGCTGCCTGGCTCATCAAGGCCAACAGGCTGCTCGACGAGCTGAAAGCGGCTCCCGATGCCGCCGCTAGAGACAAGATCATTGACGACAACAGCGCCGTGTGGGGCGAGCTCAAGCAGTGGCTGCTGCATCTGTCACACCAGAAGTGCTGGTTCTCGGAAGCAAAGGATTGCTTCAGTCACTGGGATGTTGAGCACTACCGACCGAAGAAGTCCGCAAAGGATGCCAACGGCACTGCCCACGAAGGGTATTGGTGGCTCGCATTCGATTGGCAGAACTTCAGGATCTGTGGGAATGTCGGGAACCGCAAGAAAGGCACTTTTTTCCCGCTGCGCCCTGGATGCTCTCGGGTCGGCCCCCAGGGTGATGTTCGGTATGAAGATGCGCAGCTACTCGATCCTATCGACGAGGACGATCCGGGGTTACTCTCTTTCAATATGGAGGGTCGTGCTATACCGGCTGCGCACCTTACCGATGCCTGGGAGAAGGCACGAGTCGAGTATTCGGTCGAAAGATACAACCTTGACTTTCCCCCGCTCATGGACAAACGCAAAGCCGTTTGGGCCGAGTGCTGGAACCGTATTCAGGAGTACTTGAAGGAGCTGACGACTTACCACGCCGATAAAACCAATGTAATTGCACGGGACAGATCCAAACAAGCTCTCAAGCGTGTGCGCGAGCTTATGCATGAGAAGCGGGAGCTGTCAGCAGTGGCGCGAGCATGCGTACTGAGCTCAGGTGATCCACGGGTCACCGGCATCCTTCAAAGCGCGTAGGAGCATTGCTTCGCGAGGGCAGAGCAAGCCAGGCAGAAAAGGTGTCAGGAACCGTTCCTCCATGGTCCTTTGCTTAGCCCAGACCTCGCGGAGATTCTCTAACACTGAGAGCCTCTCTGTGCCTATTGCTGCCGCCGCGAACCAGCCACCAATATAAGATCCCTCCCTTTTCTGGCACCGATGGAAAAAGTCAAAGGCCTCATGATACCAGGGGAACATCCAGAATTGCATGGCCCTGATCCCAGACAATCCAGTTTGACAGGGTTCTGGTAGAGGTGCACAATCTCACACGCGCGACCAATTGTGGAGTTGCAATGAAGCCTGTTACGCTCTACCGTGCTGTCAGTGAGGCGGAATATCAACAACTCATACGCACCGGCAAGTTTGCAGTGGTTCCGAGTGGTCTTGAGGGCAAGTTCTTTGCGGAGAGTGCAGCGGATGCGGCACAGTGGGGTGAAAGGTTAGAGGGCGCAGGGAACTATCGCATAGTGGAGGTAGAGTTCTCCGCCAGTGTGGCAGAGAATCTGTTGCGGTGGGAACAACTCGATGGTATTGGACCAGCGCGATATGGCGAATTGCATCAATTACAAGATGCTGTTGTGAGGCTTTGGCGGTCATGAGTAAATCTGTATTAGCCAGGGTACACTGGATTCCGGCAGAACAAGGGGGGCGTACGTTTTTGCCTACTGGCAAGCAGTATGCGACCATTTCGCGGTTTCCAGAGGATGCCGGTACATGGTTGCAGGAAGCTTGGAGCATCGTTTTAGAATTTGACGAACCTCCTTCGGTACAGGGGAACCCTTCCATCGCCAGGGCACGGTTCCTGGTCGAGAAAGCGCCTGTTGACCGACTGAAACCTGGTCATGCCTTTGAACTGTATGAAGGAAAAAAGAAAGTAGCAATGGTGAAAATTATCGGCTGAGATCGTGCAGGCGTGGGTGGCTTTGCCACACAGCAGCCGACACGGTTCGATCACGCCAAGCTGGAGCAGGGCGCAGATGTTGACGCGGGTATTGGAGCTGAGTAGGGGTACCGGCTCCTTGTGCCAACGCGGCGCGCTTTAGACCATAGTGGCCATCACCCCCAGGACATCCTTCGAAATGCCGCTGGCGCTAGCCGGCGGTCGTTCGATCCGTATGCAGATCGGCAGATCAAAGCCGCGCTGGGCAACGCAGTCCTGTTTGGCGGTGCGGACGGCCGAACGCCCGACTGGTAGATTGTTTTCGACCCCAGCTCCGTGGAGTGCACGACCTGAGACAATGTCTTGTACGTGTGGGAGTGGATCCGAGCGCGATGTGCTTGATGCTTCGTTGATCTCCATCTTTGACCTGAACCCCTCAGAGAAACTCCAGCTCGTAGAACACTTGTGGGATGACCTTGCAGCAACTCCCAAGGGCCGTCCCGATTGCGCTGAAGCGGCAAAAGCCTTCTATTATGATACAAGACGAGCAGGAGGATGACCATGACTACCCCACTACTTGAACTCGAAGGAACCTGGGAGGAGATTGTCGCCCAGATACCCAACTTCGCTGGCCAAAAGCTGCGTGTCCTAGTGTATCCTGCGACAGGAAATAGTGCAGAAGGGCACGATACTCGTCCTATTGCCGGGGTATTGGCCGAGATTGCCGCGGCCATCCCTGCCGGAGAGCTTGCCCAGTTACCGGCAGACTTTACTGATCAACTAGACCACTATATCTACGGCACCCCTAAGCGATGAAGCAGGTTTTTGCAGATACGCTATATTGGGTGGCCAGCATCACGCTGGGCGCTCCATAGTATGCTATCACATTGCAGGCAGTCGCAGCGCTGGGCTCTGTACATCTTGTCACAACCGAGGAGGTGGTGGTCGCACCGGTGGACCCAGGAGCATCGCCTTGTGTATCTGGTAAGCGCTGACCGTGTTGACTTTCTCCAGGCCCGCTATCATTACTGACGAACTCCGTGGCATAGTGAGACGTTTAAGCCTCCTACAGAGCCATGAATGGACACAGAGTGGGAGTCTCATCGCTCATGCGCTGAGATCGTGGGCTGGGAAGAGAGCAAAGAGTGCTTCAACGTGGCGAATAATATATCTTCCGCTTGTCTAAGCGTGGATGAAACAGCGGACCTGATTGTCGGTATTCAGGATCGAAGGCTTCAACGTAGTTGGTCTTGTGCGAGTTGTAACTTGGACAGGCCCATGCGAGATTGTTCCACTGAGAATGTCCACCGCCTGGGTACCCGTGGGAGTCATCACCTGGGCGGCGCCACCCGGAACCCTACCAGGACTTTGACACCGCCCATGCTGTCGCCGCGTCATCCAGACACGCTAGGAGCGGCTAGCCCAGGGGCGCGAAGGGTACCGCCTCCTCCGTACAGGAAATGTGCACGAGTTCGGGAGACTGCTGCGTCTCCGTCACGGCTGCCTGGGTGCGCTCCCTCGCGAGCCGTGGGAAGTAAATCTCGACTGTGGTGCCCTGTCCTACGGTACTGGCAACCTGTATCACGCCTTCATGACTCGCGACAATGCGCTGCACGATGGCTAACCCCAGTCCTGTCCCGTCGCCCGTCCCTTTGGTGGTGAAGAAGGGATCGAACATCCGCTCGAGGCACTCGGGCGCAATGCCATGCCCCGTGTCCCGGACGGTTAACCGGGCGTGTGCTCCTGGTGCCAGATTCCGGGCCTGGGCCGTGTTGGCGTCGACTTCTACCGCCTCCCAGGTGATCTCTAGATTGCCGCCCTTCTCCCGCATGGCATGCACCGCATTACTACACAGATTCAGCACGACCTGATGGATTTGTGTGGCGTCTGCGAGGATGACGCCCACATCGGGCGCAATGTGCTGCCGAAGAGCAATCGTGGAGGGCAGGGACACCCGCAGGAGCATCACGGCTTCTGCAATAACCTCGTGGAGCTGGACCGGAGTGCGCTCCAGCGGCCTCTGACCGCTCAACGCCAGGAGCTGCTGCACGAGGTCTTGCGCGCGGCACCCGGCACGGAGGACGCGCTGCAGGTGACACCAGATGCCGCTCTGCGGCGGCACATCAGCCAACGCGAGTTCGGTATAGCCCAGAATGGCACTCAGGAGCGTAGTGAAGTCATGGGCGATCTCACCAGCCATAAGGCCCAGGTTCTCTAGCTGCTGCCTCTGCTGGCGCTGGGTCTCCCGCGGCTGGCCCACTCGCTGCATGCTATCATCGGCCGCACGAGCCGTAGCGTGGGGTCCAATAACCCAGCCATTGACGGTGAGGACACGGTCTACAGCTGGATTATCACGCCAGTCCGCGGGGACTGTGTCGCCTAGGGCGAGGCCTGAGGGGGCTAGCTGACAGAGCGGGGCCCCGCGAGGTATGCTGTCTTGGGGACGCACTATGGGATCGGCAGAGAGATCATCAAGTGGGAGCGGGGTGCGTTCCATACGCCTCTCCTTCGCGTAGGCAGAAGGGTCTCGTGCACGCTCTCGTCTCCCGATACGCGCGCAGTACCGCGCAGGCAGCGCACGGCTGTCCGGGACGCGGGAGCCCCTGGGCTGTGTCATATCAGAACAGATTGTACACGATTACAGAGGCCCCGTACTTTAGGGACAGCGGAGGAATTCCTGAGGAATGTCTGAGGATACGTGGCGACCCCTATCTGGTTCTGTCAGGTACTTGGTTATACCTTCTTTTCCAGAAGCCAGAGGTGCGTGCGTATGGCCCGCTATCCACAGCACGCACGAGGTAAAGCCCTTGGGAGCTGTCACTCCCAGCGGACGTCGCCTTCGGCCCAGGCTTTGATCAGGTGATGTGCAATGGCAATAGGCGCTGGCACACGCAGGTGCGGATGCTCACCCCGGAGCGCAGAGAGGACGTCAGCACGGGGGAACCACCGGACATCCGTCATCTCTTCGTCGTCTATACGGATATCAGTAGTCAGGGCACGGGCATGGCAGCCGATCATCAGCGAAGAGGGAAAGGGCCAGGGTTGTGAGGAATGATACCGCACCTGGCCCACCTCGATCCCAGCTTCCTCTTTTACTTCGCGTCGAACCGCTTCTTCGATGGACTCACCCTGGTCCATGAACCCGGCCAGCGCCGAGTATGTCCCCGTCCGCGACAGCCGGCCTCGACTCTGTCCGAGCAAGCACCGCTCACCATCGGTCACAACCATAATGGCCACAGGATCGGTGCGAGGGAAATGGTCGGCCTTGCAGGCCATGCATGTGCGTACCTGGCCGCCACGGCCTTGCTCAGTGCGCTGGCCGCACACGCTGCAAAACTGATGGCGTCTGTGCCAATCGAGCTGGGCCCTGCTCTGGGCCAGAATACCGGCATCAGCAGAACTGAGGGAGGTTGCCGCT
>JBMDXC010000712.1:0-8000 GCA_048594805.1 Candidatus Entotheonellaceae bacterium
GCACTGTGGACTCAAAGCGCCTTGGTCGAGTAGCGCATACCGCGTGGCCTGATCGATACGGCGCTTCAGGGCGTCTTGGTCTGCGAGCACAGATGCACGCTTGTTGCAGCCCCAGGCCAGGCGTATACTGGCGGCCCGCACACCAGAGGATGAAGTCCAGGAAGGAGAGGATGCTATGCGATACGACGTGATTATCATTGGCGCAGGCTCGGCTGGGAGTGTGCTCGCGGCCCGCCTGTCGGAGGACCCGCACAGATCGGTGCTCCTGCTCGAGGCTGGGCCGGATTACCCGAATTTCGAGCATCTCCCCGATGACCTTAGGTTGGGCAACAATGTCTGGCTGTCGGCCTATGGTCCACATAACTGGGGCTACGTGGCGACCGTCACGCCGCAGCAAACCCGTCTTACGATCCCGCGCGGTAAGGCGACCGGAGGCTCCAGCGCCATCAATGGACAGGTGCTCTACCGTGGTATCCCCGAGGACTACGACAACTGGGCTGCCTGGGGGAACGAGGAGTGGTCCTTCGCCAAGGTCCTACCATACTTCCGCAAAATGGAAACCGACATGGATTTTAGCGGGGAATTCCACGGTTCCGACGGTCCAGTTCCGGTGCGCCGCTATAAGCGAGAGGAGTGGCTGCCGCATTCGCTCGCCTTTCATCAGGCCTGTCTGGCCGCCGACTTTCGCGATGACCCGGACCAGAACCATCCTGAATCGACGGGCGTCTCACCCAGAGCGCGCAATACCCTGAATGGGGTGCGCATCAGCATGGCCCTGGCGTATCTCGACCCGGCACGGCATCGCCTGAACCTCACGATCAAGGGCAACGTCATGGCCTGCCGTCTCCTGTTTGAGGGCCGCCAAGCGGTTGGGGTTGAAGTCGAGAGCGGTGGGGAGCGCTTCACAGTCGAAGCAGATCACATTGTGCTGAGTAGTGGCGCCATTGGCTCGCCACACCTGCTCCTGCGCTCTGGTATCGGCCCGGCAGCACAGCTCCAGAGTGTGGGTATCCCGGTGCTGCACGACCTGCCAGGGGTCGGGCAAAACCTCCGTGATCATCCCTCTGCCACCGTGCTCTTCCGCATGGCCGGTGAGCGGCCCGATGTGCAAGCCCCGGCCATTCAGGTCGGGTTACGCTACACGGTCGCGGGATCCTATCTCCAGAATGACATGCAGATTACCCCTATTCTTATGACCAGCGAGCATCGACCCGTACAGGTGCGTATTGATGATGATGCCAACTACGTTGGGTTGAGTTGCAGTCTCCAGCTCGCCTTGAGCGCTGGCGAGTTGCTGCTCACCTCTCCTGATCCCCACGCCCAGCCCTTCCTGAACTATCGCTACCTCACGGCTCCCTTTGACCGCGAGCGCATGCGCAAAGCCATCCGCCTGGCCGTCCGCCTGGGCGCAGATCCGGCATGGAAAGACCTCATTATCGAACGCATCACACCGACCAATACTGATCTGGCCTCGGATGAGGTCCTGGACGACTGGCTCATGCGCAACCTTGGCACGGCCCATCACGTCTCAGGCACCTGCAAGATGGGCCCGGCCTCGGATCCGATGGCGGTGGTCAGTCAATACGGGCGGGTGCATGGACTCGAAGGTCTCTGGGTCGCCGATGCCTCCATTATGCCGGACTGCATCCGCGCCAATACGAACGCGACGACTATTATGATTGGGGAGCGGGTGGCAGATTTTATCACAGAGGGGAAGTAGGCTGTCTCCCAGGAGACTGGAGTTGTCAAGATGCTGCCATGGCTGAGCACCATCGTTCTGCACCTTACTTTCCCTGTGGTACTGCTGTGCAGTGGCATTGTCCCAGCGAGTGCCATGGTGCGCATTGGGTGCTGGTGGACATCGAGCGCTTCAACGGGAAGTCCCGGAGATCACGGCCTTCGCGCTACCGAGAATCGTCCAGCGCTGATGGCACACGCCTTGTTTCAGGAGTCTGCTTCTGCTAATGTGTGACTGAGTACATGTGGGGTTTTGATCCGCTATAGCAAGAGGTAAATCGTTGTGCCGTCACCTTTTCCGGGTATGGATCCCTTCATCGAAAGTCAAATATGGGAAGATTTCCATCATGCCCTGATTGAAGTCATACGTGAGTCGCTGATTCCTCACACACGTCCTCGTTACGTCGTACGTGTGGAAGAGCGCGTGTACGTTGAACACATACCGAGCAGTGGCTCGGTGTTCATCCGCCCTGATGTGACCGTGCTTGAACGCGCCAGGAGCGAGGGCCCTCTAGAGAGCACGGAGACTATGGCAACGTCCGCTGTCGTCACGCCTGTTATACGCCACCTGCCCGTGCCTGAACAGGTACGCGAAGCCTTCCTCACTATCCGCGCACGCGAGACGATGGAAGTGGTCACAGTCATCGAAGTGCTCTCGCCTGGAAACAAGTGTGCGGGCAGTGATGGACAACGCGAATACTTGCGGAAGCGGGAAGAGGTACTGTTGAGCGCCACACACCTTGTGGAACTCGACTTCTTACGTGGCGGTGAACGCTTACCGACGCTTGAGCCGCTGCCGCCTGGCGATTACTATGTGTTTATTTGTCGGAGACAGCGACGGTTTCAGGCCGAAGTCTATGCGTGGTCCTTACGTCAACCGCTACCGTCTGTGCCCATACCATTAGCCGGGGCTGATCCCGATATTGTATTGGATTTGCAAGCCATGTTCACCACTGTATATGATCGTGCCGGCTATGATTACTCCCTCAATTATCGTCACGCGCTGATGCCGCCCTTCAGCAATGCCGACCAGGCTTGGGCCCAGCAGCTCCTGGTCCAGGGGGCGCTATAGCAGAGCTGCCCTGTCTGTCACTGGCACAGGCAGAGGAGTAGCAATGGACTTCTATGCGGTGCTCGATCAAGCGGTGGATCTCTTGCGGCAGCGCGGACGGGTCACCTATCGCGCCCTCAAGCTCCAATTCCAACTCGACGATGACCAGCTAGAGGCGCTCAAAGACGAACTCCTCTACGCGCACCCCCAGGTAGTTGATGATGCAGGTCGCGGCTGGCTCTGGACCAGGGCCCCAGAGGCGGCCCCACCATCAGCCGTAGCACCTGCCCCGGCGCAGGACCGGACGCCCCTGTCGTACACCCCACCACATCTGGCCGAGCAGGTCGAACGGCTGGCTCACCACGTCGTGCGGGGCGAGGTCTGGAACAAGGCTGTAACATATTGCCGGCAGGCCGGGACGAGGGCCATGGCGCGCTCGGCACACCACGAAGCTGTGGGGCGTTTTGAGCAGGCACTGGCAGCCCTGGAGCAGCTTCCTGAGGACCGCGACAGGCTGGAACAGGCCATTGACCTGCGGCTCGAATTGCGTAATGCCTTGCTGCCGCTTGGTGAACATGCGCGGATCTTGGACCACTTGCACGCTGCCGAGACGCTTGCCGAGCGGCTCAACGATCCCCAGCGGCTCGGATGGATCGCGTGCTATCTATGCAACTCCTTGTCGGTCATAGACAAGCCTGGCCATGACCAGTGGCGCGTTCGACGTCCAGGTTGCCGCCCAGATGGTCCGAGGAACTGAGCATGCGCCCTCTGCAGGCGCACTGTCATCTGGGATCGGCACTCTCTATACCCAGACCGGCCAGCAGGAGCAGGTGCATACTGCGCTGTCCGCTGCCATCGATCTCTACCGTGCCATGGACATGACGTTCTGGTTGCCCCAGGCGGAGGCCACCCTGGCGCAGGTGGACAGATCTCGCTGAGGGGGTCTTGTTGTGTGGTGCTAGAATAGCCTGAGCAAGAAGAGTATTTTCATGGGAGCTGCACAATGACCGTGGATCAAATATACGAACAGACTATTAAGCCGCTGTCGATGGCGGACCGCTTGCGCCTAGCGGCGCTGATCCTGAACGACATTCCACCACACGCTGTGGTGGACTACAATGATGAGTGGTCTGAAGAGGACCTCTGTGATTTCCGGCGGGCCAGTTGGGAGCATATTGATACCCTCCTGGAGGACGAGGAGCATGCCTGAGCCCGGCGATGTCGTGACGGTTGACTTTATCGGCGCGACCGGTATCAAGCGGCGCCCGGCTGTGGTGGTATCCAGTCGTCTCTACCACGCACACCGTCCCGATGTGATCCTGGCTGTCCTCACTACACAAGTCACCACTGCCACTACCCCTACAGACTATGTCCTCCAGGATTGGGCCGCTGCCGGGCTCCGCCACCCCTCAGCGTTTCGTGCCTATTTGGGTATGGCTACTTCCTCCGCAGTCCACGTGATCGGACGTCTCTCGGCGCGCGATTGGGGCAGTGTACAGGTTTGCCTCTTGCGGGCGCTTGCCATGCCCGAATCCCCACACCCATGAGCACTACCTTCGAGGAGACTGTTATGCGTATCGACCTCTTCGCGCACTCTACCGCCCAGGAGTTCAGGCAGGCATACCTGTCGATCCTGCTCGGTACCAAAGGGCGGGGGGAATATTTCCTGGAATCATGGCGACGGTTTGTGGACGAGGCGCAGAGCAACGACGCAGGGCGCCAGAAAATCTACGAGGGTAACGCGAGCCAACTTTTGCATCTCGCGTGAGCGCGCGGCATCCTTGCAAGCTTCAGGCTGATAGCCTACACTGCGCTCTAAAAGGCCAGTGATCCTCAGGAGGTACTTGCCTATGCCTTTACCACCGAATCGTGTCGACTACTTGCCCATGATTGACCGTCCCACCATCAAGTGGCCTGCTAATGCCAGGGTGGCCTTTTGGGTCGCCCCCAACATCGAGCACTATGAATATCTGCCTCTCCTGGACGGGGTGCGCAATCCCTGGCCCAGAACACCCCTGCCCGATGTGCAACAGTACTCACTCCATGAGTACGGCAATCGCGTGGGCTTCTGGCGTGTGCTCGAGGTGCTCGACCACTACCAGATCCGGTGCTCGACCACCCTGAACATCGGGGTGCTGCAGCATTTCCCGGACATTGCCGACGCCATGCTCAAGCGCGACTGGACCTTTGTAAATCACGGCTTCTACAACACCCGCTATCTCACCATGTTTTCTGAGGAGCAAGAGCGCGAGTTCCTGCAAAGCTGTCGCGACACGTTCAAACGCCTCACGGGTCGAGAGCTGAAAGGCCAGTCTGGGCCGGCGGCCTCTAACACGGAGCGCACGCCCGACATCGTTGCCGAGGTGGGCTTCACCTACCAGACGGACTGGAAAATCGACGACCACCCCCTGCCTATTAAGGTCAGAACGGGGAGGTTGGTCTGTATCCCCTATACCTCCGAGCTGAACGATGCCCCCCTGATGCGACATCACTACGAGGCTGACTACTACGCCAAGATATGTAAGGCCCAGTTTGACCAGCTCTACAGTGAGGGTGAGGAGAACGGCCGGCTGCTGTGCATTGCCTTCCACCCATATGTCATGGGTCGCCCCCATCGCACAAAATACCTGGCAGAGGTGCTGGACTATGTCATGTCCCACGATCGGGTATGGCAGGCCACCACCGATGAGATCGCTGAGTACTATCTGGCCAATTACTACGAGCAGGCGATGGCCCATGCGGCACACGTCAATCAGTAAGGAGGCGTCGTATGCCCGTCGAGCGTGATTACGTGTTTCCAGAGCTACACGCTGGCATGGACCACGAGCATTATGACTGGTCTCCCTTGAATGCCAGCCGTGCGGCGCTCAGGTGGCCAGAGAACGCCAGAGTGGCCCTCTGCGTCATCGTGACCCTGGAACATATGGAATGGAGTCGTCCACCTAATAGCTATCAGATACCTAACCTCGCCGGTGGCTATGGCCCGAGCCCATTTCCCGATGTGACGGCCTGGTCGCATCGGGAGTATGGACACCGCGTCGGTATCTTCCGCGTCCTGAAGGTGCTGGACAAATACGGCATCAAGCCCACCATTGCTATGGATGCTCTGACCGCCGAGCACTATCCGTTCCTGGTGCGCCATTGTCTGGGCCGTGGTGACGAGATTATCGCACACGGCATCTCGGTGAATCGCATGATTACCAGCCGGATGTCGGAGCAGGAGGAACGGGACTACATTCAGACATCCGTGCAAGCTCTGAGCCGTGCCACTGGTAAGGCCCCTGTCGGCTGGCTGGGGCCAGAATTGGGAGAGTCCACCAGAACGCCCAGGGAGCTGGCCGCATGCGGCATCCGCTACGTGTGCGACTGGGTCAACGACGAGCAGCCCTATGCCTTCAAAGTCTCCCAGGGTGAGCTATACGCTCTGCCCATCACATTGCCGCTGGACGATGTCAATGCCCTCTGGGACCGGCGCATCGATATAGACCGGTACCGGGAGATGATCAAGGAGACCTTTGATACGCTGTATGACGAGGGGGCGACAAATGGGCGGCTGCTGGTGCTGCACCTGCATCCGTGGCTTATCGGCCAGCCTTTCCGCATCGGCTACCTGGACGCGGCGCTGGGCCATATCATGCAGCACCAGGACGTGTGGACCGCCACCGGCTCAGAGCTTATCGACTGGTACAGGCGCAATCGCCCAAGCGCCCGATGAGACAAAGTAACACTGGAAGAATATTTTTCAATTTCATACATTCTTGTCGTGAAGCCTGTGAGATCTGACGATGACTGGCGGCGCAGGGCTTTCTCCCTTGCGCTGCCGGACTGCGTAGCTGGAAGCTTCTCTGCAGTGAACTGTGATACGCCTAGAACGGAGTGGAGCTATGGCTTTCTTGACTGCTCTCGCAGATGTGTTTCGACCACGCCACACGATGCCAGCAACTGGCACTCCTATGTCCGCAGCGGACACGACCTACGCCTCCATATCCGCCACCGGAGCGGTAGTAGGGGGGCTACCATCGGCTGCAGGGGCGCTGGAAAGCAGTCCTCAGATGACGGCAGAGGAGTACGAACCCAGCACCCAGGAAAAGCAGCTCATGCTCCATTTGAGCAACGTCTCGCATGGAGTCAACCACTTCCAGAACCAGATGATGGCCATGCTGTGGCCGTCCATTATGGCCGAGCTGGGGATGAGCTACACTCAGGTGGGTGGCCTGTCAGCCATCATTTCAGTGCTCAACAGCATCTGCCAGGGCGCGTACGGGTTTTTAACGCCCTTCTTCTCTCGCTGTAAGCTCCTTGGATTTGGCAATCTCGGCATTGCGCTGGGCACGCTGCTGAGTGGCTTAGCCGGCTCTTATCCTATGCTCATCCTGGCCCGCGGTGTCGCATCCGTAGGTTCCAGTGCCCAGCACCCGGTAGGCTACAGCATTCTCGCGAGTTACTTTCCGAAAAATCGCGGTACCGTCATGGCACTCAACACCAGCGTTTCCAACATCGGGACCCTGGTGGCGACACCCCTGGCGACCGCCATGCTGCTGGTCATGGGCTGGCGCCAGATCTTCTTTGTGGTGTCGCTCGCCAGCGTCATCATGGGCCTGGTCTACTTCTTTTTCCGCGATTATGGTGCGCCGAACCGGGCGGGCTCTGGCAAATCGCGACTTGCCCAGGGCTTTAAGAGTTACTGGCGCGTGCTGAAGAACCGCAATATGCTGATTATTGCCCTGGTGTTTATGGTCGGCGGCGCCGGCCGTGATGGCGGTGTGAACCAGATCTACTTCGCGCCACACCTCAAGAATGATTTCGGCTATGACACGCTCACTATCGGCATCCTGATCACCGCCATTAGTCTTGGCGGCATCGTCGGTCCTATTATCTTCGGTTGGCTGTCCGACACATTTAGCCGCAAGAGAATGCTGCAGATTTCCCTGGCGCTCTCCTGCGCGGGGTCCCTGTGGGTGGCCCATCTCGGGCCAGGCGTCGTGATGCTGTTCAGCAGCCTCCTGCTCTACAGTGCCTTTACCTCGTCGCGTGGCACCCAGACGCAGGCCATCGTCGCCGATGCGGCCACGGATGAAGACCGCGATGCGGCCTTTAGCATGTACTTCCTGTTGGGCTTCATTTCCCAGCCGTTCTGGGTGCTGGTTACCGGTTATCTCATGGACAAAACGGGCTTCGCGACCGCGCTGACGTTACTAAGCGTCACGTACAT
>JBMDXC010000713.1:0-3925 GCA_048594805.1 Candidatus Entotheonellaceae bacterium
ATTGCCGGTCCCGAAAGGAATAACACCGAGGGGGATGTGGGGCAGCAGCCCATGTCGCGCCAGCGCTGAGATCACAATGCTGACGGTTCCGTCTCCCCCTGCGGCAATGATACAGTCGCTGTCGTGGCTATGACGTACAAAATCCGTGATGTCATAGCGTGTCCGCAGCCCATCGGCCTGTGGCGTAGTATAGGTCACGGCCACAGTACCGCTCAGGAGCTTTGCGGCCTGCCTGACGAGCATCGCCTCATTCGCGCGGCTGTAGCGTTTTGCCTTTGGATTAAACACCAGCAGGTATTTCACGCCGTCCTCTCTCTACACTACTGCCAAGGTTGTTCCATCCCGGCCTTGAGGCACGATGTACTTATGTTCCTAGCCATGATGACCGATCTCATGCTCATGGGCAACCACCTTGCCTCCTGGCCACAGAGGCCTCTCATCTCTGCAGCATATGGGGATGCAGGTGGCTGATAGGCTATCGCCCATAGGGACTATTGTAGCTCCGCGAGGGGGCATGCCCAATGGGGAACTGTCCTGAGATGCTCAGCCTGGCGGTGCGTGCTGCCTGGAGAGCGTGCGTTTTGACCTTGACATCAGCATACCAATTTGACTACAGTGCAACACCCGCCGCGCCAAAAGCCTACTCTGCTGTGGCGCTTTGTGCTTTGTCGCAGGCGTTGAAGAGGGGGACACTGCATGACTGACCCCGTTTTGCAACTGGAAGATCTTACCGTCCGCTTTCATCTCAAACGTGGCCAATTGACGGCAGTAGATGGAGTGACGCTCACAGTCCACCGCAGTGAGACCTTTGGACTGGTGGGCGAATCAGGCTCGGGGAAAACGGTCACGGCGCGTTCGGTGATGCGTCTGATTCCTATACCCCCGGGGGAGGTGGTACGCGGGCGCATTCTGTTTGAAGGGACCAACATTCTCGAATATTCGCTGCCCCAGATGCGGGAGCTGCGTGGCAAAAAAATCGCCATGGTTTTCCAGGAACCCATGAGTGCGCTCAATCCGGTCTTCACCGTGGGCAAGCAAATTGTCGATGTCTTGCGTACCAATCTTGGTATGTCAAAGCAAGAAGCGAAGGCGCGGGTGCTCGAGCTGCTGCATCTGGTGGGTATTCCCTCGCCAGCCTCCCGCTATGACAACTATGTGCATGAATTCAGTGGCGGCATGCGCCAACGCGTCATGCTGGCTATGGCCTTGAGCTGTAACCCTACCTTTTTGATCGCTGATGAGCCCACCACCGCCCTCGATGTGACCATTCAGGCGACCATTCTGGAGCTGATTCGCAGCATGATCGAACGTTTTAACATGTCCTTGATCTTCATCACCCACAATTTGGGCGTGGTGGCGCATACGTGCGATACTATCGGAGTCATGTATGCCTCTCATCTGGTCGAGTTGGGGACGAAAAACGAGCTGTTCGCACACCCGTTGCACCCGTATACGGTGGGCTTACTCAACTCGATCCCGAGACTCGATGCCGAGACAAAATATCTCACGCCGATCACGGGATCGGTGTGTAATATGTTACAACCTCCACAGGGCTGTAAATTTCACCCACGTTGTGCGCATGCCATGGACATCTGTACCCAGGAAGTCCCACGCCTGAAAGAGGTTGCCCCAGGCCACTTTGTGGCGTGTCATCTGCACACGTAACGGTGCTATACAGGCCGGCGGAACGCCTATGAGCGACTATTTTCTGGAAATTAAAAACCTGACCAAACATTTCCCACTCAATAATGATGTGCTCTCCCGCCTTACTGGGAAAACGCGCATCCTGAAGGCAGTGGACGACATTAGTTTCTTCATCAAGCCAGGAGAAACCTTGGGCCTGGTGGGGGAGAGTGGGTGCGGGAAATCAACCACAGCGCGTCTGGTCACACGGCTCATTGAGCCCTCAAGTGGGACCATGCTCCTTAAGGGCGAAGATCTCCTAGCATTGCCGCCCAGTCGCATGCTCGAGATGCGCAAGACCATCCAGCTCGTGTTTCAGGACCCCTACAGCTCTCTGAACCCCCGTAAAACTGTCATGCAGATCCTCAGCCGTCCGCTCGAAGTGCATAACCTGGCGCATGGCTGGACGGCGAAGCGGCACCAGGTGCTGCATCTCCTACGCCTGGTGGGCATGGGGGTAGAACACGCCGATCGCTATCCACACGAGTTTAGCGGGGGCCAGCGCCAGCGCCTGGCCATTGCCCGAGCCCTGGCAGTCAATCCGCAGCTGATCATTGGCGACGAGCCAGTCTCAGCGCTCGATGTCTCGATTCAGGCGCAAATTCTCAACCTCTTCCGTGAGCTGCAGGAAGATCTGAATTTAACCTATCTGTTCATCGCACATGATCTCAGCGTCATTCGGCATATCAGTGATCGTGTGGCCGTGATGTACGTTGGGAAGATCGTCGAAATGGGGACGGTGCAGGAGATTTTTATGCATCCGCAGCACCCCTACACACAGGCGCTCCTCGCCGCTGTGCCCGAGGCGGATCCGCGCAAGCCGCCGCCACGCCTCACCCTGCAGGGTGAACTGGCGACGCCTATTGATCCCCCTCCCGGGTGTCGCTTGTATGGCCGTTGTCCCCTGGCCACCGAGATATGCGGTCAGGTCTCCCCACCCCTGAGCGATCGCGGCGGTGCGCACTATGTGGCCTGTCACCATGTGTGACCGGCACGGGCAGTTGGTCATGCTGTCATATCCCCTCCCCTTCTGTGAGGGGAGGGGTGCTTATGGGTTAATCCCATATGGCCTGGTTGAGGCTCGTGCACGCCTAATGGCTATGCACGTGTTCTGGAGTTGCCTCAAGAAAGCCGTCGGCTTCAGCCTTATCAAGCGTTGCGAGAATGGTCATGGCCAGTTCGCGCGCTGCCTCTGGCGTGAGTTCCACGGCCACCCGTGCGCTTGGCCCTGCCGCATCATTGACAAAGTCAATGTTCAGCGAATGCTCCAGGTGAAAATGGAAGGGGTGGTCGTACGATACATTGGCCTCACGCAGGTCAAACCACCCCTGGGCCCCCTTCCCGCAGCCGGCAATCTTGGCTTGCAGGGTCAGCATGGTACACATCGTTGCACTCCTTTCCGGCATTGACAGCTAGCTCAGGTATTTTTCCAGGAACGCAAAGACTTTCTTCCACCCATCGACCGCTTGCTCTTGCCGATAGGCCGGGCGATCATAATAGAAGAAGCCGTGACCGGCACCATCATACCTGTGGAACTCGTAGGTTTTGCCGTGCTTCTTCAGCTCCTCCTCATGCTGGTTCACCTGGGCTGGGGTAGGAGCCTGGTCGTCATTGCCAAAGAGGCCCAGGAGAGGGCACTTCAAGTCTTTGGTCATATCAATCGGGGCCACGGGATTCTTAGGGTTAAGTTCTGACTGGGCCATGACCACACGCCCACCCCAGCAGTCGATGGCAGCATCGAAGTTGAGGTTACTGGCGGCAATGGTCGTCTGGCGCCCGCCCGAGCAGGTCCCGAAGCAGCCCACCTTGCCACTGCAGTTCGGCAGAGCGCGCAAGTACCGCAATGCCCCTTCGACATCGCCCAGCATCTGCGAATCTGGAACACCCCCCGCAGCACGCACTTTGGCCGCGACATCTTCTGGAGTGCCATGGCCATCACGGTAGTAGAGATTGGGAGAAATCGTCACGAAACCGTGATGCGCAAACTTCCGCGTGGCTTCACGGTACCACTCATCCCAGCCCGGCAGGTGATGGATCAGCACCATTCCTGGGTAGGGCCCGGGGCCCAGGGGCTTGGCCAAGTAGGCGTTAATGAGATCGCCGTTGGCACCGCGAATGATGACGGTTTCCGCCAGCATACCTTCATATTGGTTTGTCTGGTACATATGCACCCCCCATGCTTCTGATAGAGAGTCTTTGGTTGAACCTATTGGACTTGCGTGTCCAGGCCTGCGTTCCATAC
>JBMDXC010000714.1:0-3783 GCA_048594805.1 Candidatus Entotheonellaceae bacterium
GCGTACGGGGGACATTCTCGTATGTCACCAGCTCTCAAATCGAGAGGCCACTCTCATTTTGAGAAGTCCAGAGAGGAAGGCATAGTGGGCCTGGCCTATACGGCAGTCGATTGAAGTGTACTGCCGCCGCTTGTCACCAGAGTGCGTCAGAGAGAAGCTCAACTACTCTGCAACATCTGCGGCACGATGACCCGCAAGGCGCCAGGACGAATCCGGTAATGCAAAGGTGTCTCCATCACACTAACTTCGCCGTCTGTGGCCACGAGCAGACGGGTCGAGCGTGTCTCGACATTCACCTCTTTGACACACAGGGTATCAAAGTCTTTCGTGCTCTGTAATCGCCCTAGGAGCGCTCGCAACGCCAGGATCAGCAAGCCGAGCCGTCCAGTCCGATGGACCACATACAGACTTAAGGCCCCGGCGTCCAGACAGACACGTGCCCCTATATTGAAGAGGTCCAACTGATAGGCATTATTCCCGATAAAGACAAACGGCGTCTGCCGCACGAGTTCCTCCCCTTCCAAGCCCAGCCGGACATGGAGAAACGGGTAGCGCCGGACCATCGTGAGGGCGGCCCACAGGAAAGCTGGCCACTTGCCGCGCCCTAAACGCTCTTGCTGCTTCTTCCGGTGGCGCACAATGCGGGGATACAGTCCCAGGCTCGAATTGTTGAGAAACACCTGCCCGTTGACCTCCCCAACGTCCACCTGCACTGTATAGCCTTCGCTCAGCGTGTGCACAGCGCTTTCCAGGTCGAGTGGGATGCGGAGGTCTTTGGCAAAATGATTGAGCGTGCCGAGCGGCAAGACCCCAAGAGCCACGTCTGTGTCCACAAGGGCAGAGGCAACGGCGTTGATGGTGCCATCGCCGCCGCCAGCGACCACAATCTGATAGCGTTCCCGCACCGCCCGCTGGGCTAGCTCCCTGACCTCACTCCCACTGTGGGCCAGCGAGATACAGGGCTGGATGCCCTTTTGCTGACACAGGTCACGCAGACGCTGACATAGAGCGTCATTGTCTGTTGCAGGGGCACCAGCTAACGCATTAAGGATGACATACACCGGCAACGACATCGCCTGAGGCCCTTTCACGTGATGGTATCTCTTCGCCTGAAGAATCTTCGCTAGCATAGATGCTTTGCTCGCGGCAAGCCAGTGTCTCTGCCTCCAGCACAGAGCCATAATACCTATGATGTGCTATTGCCTCGCTCAAGTTCCCCACGCAGTTGCAGCCACACAGCGACACACCAGGCCATGACCGCCCAGGCCGCGCCCGCAATCCATCCTGCCAGGACATCGGTTGGCCAATGCACCCCGAGATAGATGCGACTGAGACCTACGAGTACGGTCAGTACCACAGCCAGAGTGAGGATATACACCTTCAGCCGTCGTTGGGGCTGCACGCGGGCGAGTAATACTCCGAGCGTCAGGTAGACGACGGCTGACAGCATCGCATGCCCGCTGGGAAAGCTTGCCGAATGGACCAACACGTCATGGGGCACCAGGTCAGGCCGTGGTCGCGCAAAGCCTCGCTTCAACATGGTACTGAGGAGCATACCCCCCGCAACGGTTATGACCACCATCATCGTGACACGGGGTTTGCCTTGGAGCAGCAGGAAGCCGACAACGGCTAAGGTCATGAACGTTAGGATCCCGGCACTGCCCAGGGCCGTGTAATCGCGTACCACTCCCGTGAGCCAGCGTGGTCCCCAGGGTTCAGCGGGATTCCCAGGTGTGCGCATAGCCAGGAGTATGGCTCGGTCGAACGCATGCGTCTCGCCCTCCACTATCTCATCGGCTAAGGCGGCAAAGGCCCAGATAGCGGACACCACCAGCAGCATGCTGAGGAGGATCGACAGTTCTTGCCTGCCAAGACGCACGAGGAGGTGCCACAGATGCAGCACGCGGTGGTCTCTCCAGTGTCTCACATATTTCCCTTATGAAATGTTCATGGCGAGAGGGGACGCAATGTACCATTATGGTACTGCAGTGCGTGTTCACCACGTAGTTATGGCCATTACGCATGGGCTGTTATACTTCCTTTGCAGAGAAGTATACCAACATCGCGGCGGGAGGAAACGTGGACGCAGCTCTTTGGCAAGCGCTCACTACCTGGGGAGTCTTGCAGGAGTGGAAGGATCTCGGTACGCTCTGCCCAGGAGGCAATCAAGTATACACCCCAATATCCATTAAATCACCTACGGATATCACAGCGGAGGCGCTATGAGCGTGGTGCTGCAGGTGTCCGATACGCATTTTGGGACTGAGCAGCCAGCCGTCGTGGAGGCGCTGCTGCGGCTGGTACACGTTCTGCGCCCCGACCTGGTGGTGCTCTCGGGTGATATCACGCAGCGCGCTCGTCGGAGCCAGTTTCGTGCTGCCAGAGTCTTTGCGGAGCGCATGGCAGTTCCTGCCACGCTGGTGTTGCCGGGCAACCACGACATTCCTCTCTTCAACATCGTGGCACGGCTCTTTGCCCCATATGCCAACTATCGACGGGTGTTTGGCACGGTGTTGGAACCGGTATTCGAGTCTACCGACCTGCTCGTGGTCGGCGTCAACACGACCAGGCCCTGGCGCCACAAGGACGGCGAGGTTGCCGGCGAGCAGATCGCCCGGGTGTGCGGCCGTCTGCACCAGGCGCACGCCGCACAACTGCGTATAGTGGTAACCCATCAGCCAGTCCATGTCATACGTCCCGAGGATGAGCACAATCTCCTGCACGGGCGTCGGGAGGCAGTCTATGCGTGGGCCAGGGCCGGCGTGGATCTGATCCTCGGTGGGCACATTCACCTGCCGTACGTGCGTCCTCTGTGTGAGCGGTTCAGCGATCTGCCTCGCCCTATCTGGGTGGTGCAGGCGGGCACAGCAGTGTCATCACGGGTGCGGAACGGAGCGCCGAATTCGGTCAACGTGATTCGTTATACACCCGCGAAGTGCCCCCGGCACTGTCTCGTCGAGCGCTGGAACCACGATGCACTCGCACAATGCTTCATGCTGGTCGACCAGACCACCATTGACCTCACGAGGAGCGATGGCACGCGAGACAGTACGGGGCATTAATCCGGCACGTGGCTGAGCGAGGATAGCATACATCTTATACGTATAAGAGCTTACAGGACAAAAATGCCACTCCACCTCTTCATGGACGTTTTCTCTCCGCCCTGCGGACTACGTCAGCACTACCGCTCAGTAGCTACGGTCACTGCAGTACGCTGCAGCGGTTGCCACCCAGGCGCGGGCGCCTCCACGGTAGCGAACCATCCTGCGCGCTGCAGCGTTCCTATATGGTATTATTTCAGATTCTTGCGAGCCACCTTTACAAGGTATGGCTCCATACATATAACAATCTAAGGAACAACATAGATACAAAATTCCGTTGACAGGCATGCACCAGTGTAGTAGCCTTGAAAAGACACTAAGGAAGCTCCAAGAAGGAGGATGCTCTCTGGAGGCTACATGGTATGGCAGGGATGCGCCATACTAACAAATAAAATATTGCCTGCTGTGCGTGAGCTGTATGACAGCCAGGTGCATGTTTTGGACGACGGATGCGCTGGATAATAAACCCGATGGCTGTGCGTGTGGCTGTGAGACAGGCCTTGCCCTCGTCGTCCGCTGCGATTATTTCCGGTTAACTATATAGAGTTCTCAGGCCCTCCGGCAGTACGAGGGAGATAAGGGAAAGCCCTGACACGCACTCCGTGCTTGTTGGTCTTTTCAGGTGTGCGGGATAAGTCTGTGCCCATTCAGTGGCTTTGCGTATCGATACTCATGCTCTGTG
>JBMDXC010000715.1:0-2204 GCA_048594805.1 Candidatus Entotheonellaceae bacterium
ACCCAGATCGGTGGCGTGCAACGCTATAAAGATGAGCTACGCCAGGCTCTAGCGGCTGCCTGATGCCTTGCGAGCCTGATTTTACGCGGCTCACAAAGGCTGTGAGGCTTTGTTCGAGCAACATTTAAGTAAAGGTGAAAAATACGACCAGGGCATTACCAAGCCATTCGTACGTATACTGGCTCATAAGTTCATCAATGGCTCCAGTGAGACCTTTCCCGTGTACAAAGCTGCTAATCATGGACTCAACAATACCAAAGAGTGCCACACAAATAGTAAATAACAATGACTTGTAGAAGGTTGGAATAATTAAAGGTTTGTCTTCAAATCCACGACCTAAGCGTAATTTTTCTGCCACCAGAACGACTTTGGCTAAGATCATGGCTTTGATGACACCAAAGCCGTATTCCTCGTAGCTGATGATATAGTGTTTTAGTATCAATCTTCGATAAATGGTGAAGACAGAAAAAAGAATTGCCATGTAGAGAGTAATCAACCAATACTCTTTAATTTCATGGAAGATTTTTTGCCTCCAGCCCATTCTCTGCTTATGCATGCTGTTCATTGTACGTCATTCTTTCTCGGCCCAATTGTTCTGTGCCAAGTGGTGCAGGGATCCGCCGTACATGCCCTCACAACTTTCACAGTGATTCTTCTGAGCCGCCATGTTGCATGAGCATCAAAGCGACCTCCAGGGACGTCTCAACAGGTTGTGCAGCCTTGCCTCCCCGGCCATCGGCAACGGCAAACCTGCCTTGCCGTCTTGCGACGGTAACCGGTTTGTCCGCCGCCGATGGTGCCACATCGCCATCGCCAAGCCGAAGCACCCTGTGGTCAGATGTGTTCAAGAGCGGCGGGGTCCTGCGCCAGCACGTCCTCCGCGAAGCTCACCACTGGCATGCCGCCTTTGCCAACGGCGAGCGGCGTCTTGTGGAAGCCGTGATAGGTGATCATCCCGCCAGACAGGAACGCCATCTGGTCGAACCCGTGTTGCTTCAGCGCGCAGTAGGCGATATAGCTCCGGAAACCCGAGCGACAGTAGGTGTACACCGGCCGGTCCCGCGGCACCTCGGA
Source organism: Candidatus Entotheonellaceae bacterium (assembly GCA_048594805.1). GTDB lineage: Bacteria > Tectomicrobia > Entotheonellia > Entotheonellales > Entotheonellaceae > SXND01. Next base: position 1,075 of record JBMDXC010000715.1, read on the forward strand.
GAGCCGCTGGCGCAGCTCGGTGTAGGAGATGAGCTTCGCTTCCGGAATGTGCCAGGCCTCGTACTCGGCTGGCGTGCGCGTATCGAGAATCGTCACCCGCCTGGCGCATGCCGGGTGGTCCTCGGGGTACCAGAGATGAATGTCGCCGCGCAACAGGTTCGAGGCCAGGAAGCCGACCATATTCACCGGGTCCTTCGCCGACCCGTAGGGCGGAGCATAGGCGAGTTCCAGGTGCTCGAGGTCGTAGACAATCATCCCGGCACGCAGCGCGACCGCAAATACGTCGATGCGCTTGTCCACCCCGTCCCACCCCAGCACCTGGGCCGTGTACCTCCTGGCTGCGGATAATTGTTTCAGCCCCAAAACCCGATACAATCCCTGTGATCCGCAGAAATTACGGTTGTTGCGAAGATGGCCGCAACACTGCTCTGGCCCATCGACGCACTTCCTGGGCAATCTGCAACGCCACTCGGGCCTCGTCAGGAGTTGGATCTTCCCCGAGATACCGTACCTGGACCGCATACGCGGCTAAGCGCTCCAGCTGGTCGGGATCAACTGGAACCCTGAGGCTATTCCGCAGGCATAAGTCGTACAGAGCAATCATATCATGGGTCCGAGGGAAGGCCTGCCGACGAGACACCAGAAGCGCCTTGAGGTACTTCTCCGCACCTTGCTGCGCGTGAAAGGTGGCGCCATACGTCAGTGGGACCTTGCGCCGCAGAGCGGAGTGCGCCAACAGCCAATCTTCCTCCGCTCGGTGCACCCAAGCCAGCGGATCAGTCGGATCGCTCATACAACACCCGCCCTTGAGACGTGATCTCGCGTATGAACGGGTCCTCTCTCTCCAACGCCTGCGCGATCTCCTCGGGGGTTTTCACCAGGAGATCAAGCGGAAAGGGACGCGGTCGGAGCAGACGTGAGACGCGCAGGTAGCGGTCCACTGGCCGGGTCGGGGTCTCCACAATCACGAGGAGGTCCACATCGCTATCCGCTGTGGGCGTGCCATACACATAGAGCAGCTACTCCAAAATTTGAGGCGAAAAGGCAGGGAGCTTCGCACCACAGCAATGGCTGCATAGCGGTCACCCTTGGTGGCTATTCCGCCTCAAACTTCGAGGGCTCTGCTATAG
>JBMDXC010000716.1:0-2707 GCA_048594805.1 Candidatus Entotheonellaceae bacterium
CCTCCACGGTGCGCTTTCTGGGCACCTGTGAGGTACGCGGCAGTGGTGAAGATGGTATGGCGATCACTCGTGGCTCCAGTGCGCTGTTCAGCGCTGAACGCGTTACGACGACCGAGAATGCCCGTGCAGGGATCTTTGTCATTGGGACGTCGGCGGCTACGTTCGACACTGGCACGGTGCACACCACCGAGAACACCTTGGGGATCCTCACCCTGGGGCACTCGAGTCTGACGCTGGGCCGCAACCTGCCGACCATCCTTACGACGGAGAACACGCTCGACGGCATCTTGGTTGCCGACACGTCCGACCTGCGGCTCGATGGCGGGACGATCACCGCCGCCCGGAATGGGCGTACTGGGCTCTCGTTCGGTGGGACAGGCGGCCTCGGCAACATCGCTGGCACGATTCTGAGCGAGCACAATACCGAGGGAGCATGAGCAGAGGACGCCTCGCGCATCGCCCAGCTGATTGCCGGGCGCATGACCATCCGCAACAATACCATTGGTATCATCGCAGAAAATGGCAGCGACATCCGCATTACGACCGAGGCTGCCATTACGGACAATGACACGGACATTGTGCTGATCTTTGGCTCGCGTGGCGTCTTCAGGGGCGTTACTCTCGACACGACGACGTGTGACAAGACCTCCTTGCTCCGTATCGACAACGTGGATGTGCCGTGTCCCACCCCTTAGCAGGGGATACACACCGCAGCACCGACATAGCACTGGTGGGCGGGGGACCGGTCACCGCATGCGTCTAGCTTTGGTGAAGTGCGGAAAACGCAAGCCTGCATGGGCCTCAATCTACCGCAGGGTGTAGAGATAGCCGGCCATATGCCGCGCATCAGCCTCCGTGACTCCGAGATTGGGCATGGCAGTGAGCGGATCCACGGCTAGCGGATTTTGCAGCCACCGGAGCATATTCTCAGGGGTGTTAGGCAACACGCCGGCGATATACATCCGGCTGGCGATGTGCTCCAGTGATGGTCCCACCAGAGCGTGGGCTCCCGGAATACCAGGAATTGTGTGACACGAGGCACAACCGTACTGCTGGATCACCTGTTTCCCTATCCCCGGCTCTCCACCTGTCATAGCGGCGGCGGCACGCTCCACTTCCTGGGTGCAGGAGGAAAGCCCGAGGAGGAGAGCGACCAGCACTCCCAGCCAGCCGCCCTTGAACACCGCTCTACTTGGCTGGCGGAGCACCTGTTGCTCTGCCGCGTGTAGCCACGCAACACTGAGGGCCAGAGCGGCGAGCAGGTAGACGGCCCCAGCCGGTATCCACATGATGAGCCCGCCGAGTTGTTGATCCTCGAGTGGCGTAAGTCCCCACACTGCGGTGTGTGCGTATGCCGCATACCAGGGCGTGGGGGAAAGTGTCAGCAGGGCCCCGAGCAAGCTGCTATGGAGAGCGGTGGTAAACACCGCCAGCACTGCGATTCCATAGTCTTGCAGCTTCTGATGTCCATAGAGCAGAGCCCACCAGAAGTAGAGCGCTGTACCAAAAAAACTCAGGTGCTGGCTGACATGCACCAGTTCACTCGTCAGCGTCGCTTGGAACAGGCGTGGTACGTGCCAGACCCAGAGGGCAGCCGCATGCAAAGTCCAGGCTATGAGGGGATGAGGCAGCACCCGCCAGCGAGCCTGGAGGCTTTTACCCAATGTTCCAAGCTGACGCCGCCACGGCAAGGGGAGGGCTCGGAGGACAAGCGGCAGGGGTCTGCCGAGCACGAGGAGAGGCGCAGCAACGAGCATAAGCATTTCATGCTGGAGCATATGTGCGGCGAAGAGCACCGTTCCAAGCGCATGCACAGGGGAGATGAGGGCGACACCAAGCGTGCCCCAGCCGCTCCAAAAGGCCACGCTGTTCATACGGCGTGTCCCACGCACCCGCGCTGCAGTACGCCCCCAGGCGCGCCCGCCGCGTCGATAGAGGTAAGCAGCCAGGATCAGACTCCCCACAACCCAGGGGTTCCAGCTCCAGGTCGTCCAGGTTATAGAGGGCGTTGTCGGCGCGAGCGAATGCGCCAGCGCTGCAGGAGGAGGCGCAAGGACGGCGAGGCATAGGAGGGCACACCACCCGGAGCATCGCACTATCGTTGACATGGGCTCAGGATAAAGTTGGGAAGCCATTGCGCCACAATCACGAAGCTAAACAGGCCGCTGGTGAGCAGCCCTATACCTGCCATAAAGCGGCTGTGCGGCAGCACACCTCCGGCCTTACTAGACTCAGCTTGTCCGGTCCGCTGCCAGTTCCTCCAGGCGCTTACACCCCCGCTCGCCGTCAGCAGCAGGGCTCCTACGGGCACGAGATGGAGGACAAGGTGGTGCGCCGTCACGCAGACCGGTTGCACGAGCATATAGCTCAGCTGAAGGTTAAGCAGAAAAGCCAGCGGACCGGCAAGGATGCTAAACCACAGCCAGCCTATGCCCTGGCGTTGAAAGAATGCCTGCTCGGTGTCTCCCGTCATGGCCTGCGTGCCTTCCTGTTACATAGCCCTTTAGAGAACGCACGGCACGATGTACAGCACTATATAAATTGGTACCCAGATTGCCGCTACAAAATACCAGAATGGGGCGCTGTCGCTGATATCGAGGAACAGATGGTCTGTCATCCGGCCCGTGAGCACAAACGCCATGAGCAATATAGTCTCTAACATCTCGGCCACGAAATCAAACGTGTGGAGTCCCAGGAGCGTCCACAC
>JBMDXC010000717.1:0-4037 GCA_048594805.1 Candidatus Entotheonellaceae bacterium
TGGCGTTGCCCGCCCTCCAAGCGCAGCGCGGGTCTGCGTTGTGTGGCACTACCGTGGTCTGACACGGATAAAGGCCCCGGTGTCCACCTCAAATACGCCAATATCGAGGACGATGCCCGGACGCGACGTATCATAGGCCTCGATATCCACATACGCTGGCGTGTCCGCAGGCCGCTGCATCAGCCATGCGCCCGCTGGGACGTGATGGCGCAGGCGCCCACATGGGCCGGGGGGTGGCTGATGTCCCGGTGGTATGCCGGGATACCAGACGCGGCACGCGCCTGGTGGGGGCAGATGGCCGGGGGGAATGTCCAGCTGCGGTAGCCGTGCTGGTGGAAGTAGGAATGTCCGTCGTGGTGCCTCCGGTGGCCGTGTCGCTCGTGGTGCTCCCGGTGGCCGTGCCGCTCGTGGTGCCTCCGGTCGTCCCACCTCTCACGGTACTTCCGGTCGTCTCGCCCCTGGCGGTGCTCCTTGCCTCGTGCTTCGTCTTTGTCCGGGTCGGCCATAGTGGGGGTCCCGCTCGCGATCACAAGCAACAGCAGTGTGATGATGCTCAGCAGCACCCATCGTCTTCTCCTTGAGTATGCAGTGGATATGCCTCAACATCTTTATATATTCGTGAGCACATCTTCTTTTTTATTCTACCCTATATTGCCAAACGTCGGACTGTCGTATGCAACGTCAGAGAATAAGGCTACATATCTTCGGATCACCCTTTTTTACCTCATGCTAGGTAATAGTCCTTGGTCATGACATAGGATACAGCCGTCAAGTTGCCATACCTTTCGTAACCCTCATCTTCAATTTACCTCGATGATCTCTATCCTGAGGAATCAAAATCATGCTTCTTCTACGTGTAAGGTTATCGAGCGATTGCTGCACAGCAGGTTTCTGGACACCCGCCAGCCGATCCGGATGTCCAAAAACCCGTTCCCGGTGCAGTGTCGAACAAACGGTGCTCCTAACGGCCCTTGCACCAACCCTCAGCAGTCTTGTGGCTCCACCAGGTATGGCCCTGCTTCACGACCGTTGCACTCAGGCAGGGTCGCTTTGGCTTTATGGGCAATTTCGGCCAGGGCGAGGCGGAAGGCATGACGGGAAGCGGTGGAGGGAGCCATGCGACTACCTCACTTCCTGTGCGCGGTGGGTGGCAATCCAGGCCGCCCCACCGGTGGCTTCGTCCGCTTCCCGTTGGAGTGTCGCCAGGTCCACACGGCCCAGTAAGAGCAGCTCAGGGTCCGTGTAGGCCACCAGCGTGGCCTTGCGCTCACCTTCCTTGCGGAAGAGATAGCCCGTACCGTTCACGAGCTGCGCCTGGCCGTAGTCCTCGCCATAGTACGCATAATGGACCACCGGTTGACGCTTGTGGTGCAAGGGCAGATACCGTACATTATTCATCGCTCGATTCCTTCTATGGAGCGGTTGAGCACGGCGACAGGAGGGGAACTTTCTCAGGGTTGACCCTCCTGCCGTTGTCTGAGCCCTCGCCTCGTGTCTGTCGGAATTCACTCCAGGCTCCAGCACTCCCTTGGACCTTGCGGCCCCTCTGTGCCCTTCCGTCGTGACCTTGAGCCGTTGGGCTGGGCTCTCGTTCAGTGTCTAGAGTATAAGCTTTCTTGCTTATAAACGAAATAGAAATCTCTTTCTTTTATAGAAATATTTGAGGATTTCGAGTATACTCTTGCGCAAGGAGGTAGACGCCTATGGCTGAGTATTCTCTGGCACAACGGTTACGGATGGCGCGGGCGCGGAGTGGGCTCTCACAGACGGAACTCGCCAAGCGCACTGGACTGCACAACGTGCAGATTAGCAAGCTCGAACGTGGGATTACGCAAGAGATTATCGGCAGTACACTGCGGAAACTCTGTGAGGCCCTGGAGGTGAGTCCCCAGTACCTCTTGGGCATGACGGACGATATGGACAGCGAGTGTATGCCCGCTGCATAGACCGGGCTGCGACACCTTGACCCTATGCAGCGGGTGCGTGCTGTCCCACGGCAGGGCAGCGACATACTTTAGTTTACCCCAGAGGACTATGATTGCCTGCCTGGACACTTTTGTAGAAGAGCCACCTAAGCCTTGCCTGTGTTCTACTCATACAGTAGAATGTGTCTAGTCGATACGTAGACTCCCACACAAGGAGGGGACATGGCACCCCCCGCGCTGTTTGAAGGATTTCCGTTTAATGCCTTCCGCCGCGCCACGCCGGCGCAACTTCTTGCTTTTCTCAAAATCCTTGGGGTTGAGCAACGGCAGGTAGCCGCGTCCCTTGGGGTCTCGTTCCAGCTTGTGTCGTTCTGGATCCGTGGTGCCCGCCCCATCCCCAAAAAATATCGGTGGCCGCTCCACCGCTTGGCCCTCGACGCCTACCACCGGGCCATCGCCAAGCATGAGCAGGCGACGGCCGCCCTCCCCACCGCAGTCTTACGCCACACGGCAGACGCCGCCTTCCAGGCGCCGATTGTGGCCTGGGCGGAAGGCGTGTTTTATGAGTCCGGCCTTGCAGAACAGACGCTGCGTCAGGCCCTCAAGCGGCTACGGCAGTACGAGGACCTCGACACGTGGACCGCCGCAGATCTTGAAGAGATGGGACGCCTCTGCATGGTGCTGGAGGTGAAGATTCGTGGGATGCAGGAGCGGCAAGCGGAGACGGACCCGGAAGCACGGTATGAAAAAGCCTAAACGCAGCAACGCCCTAGCCGAAGCTAGGGCGCAGTGTATACCGCCTGTCGCAAGCAGGCAATATCATGAAGCATACCATTATGATACATGACCTCAGCCCAAAACACCAGCCCCAAATGCCCTCTGCTCTAGAGGTCCCTTGTCCCCTCTGTGGCGCTCACGGGCTATATAACCTTGGTCCTGGCGCTGGCCCCTGGCATGCGCAACTGCTGTGCCGCTGCGGGCAGCGACTCCGGTGGCTCAGTCGCTACCAGACAAAGCAATATCGCATTGCCCAGCAAACACAGTATCCCCTATGGCCGGATACGACCATGGGGCTAGCATTCAAAGCGGCGATGCAGCGCCAGGGGGTGGAACTATGACCTTACATCCCCATCACCTCCAGATGCTCACCGAGGGCAGCGGGATTGCAGCAGACGTTATCCAGGAACGCGGATGTCACACGGCGACAACCACGGCGCAACTGGAGGCCTTGGGCTTTGCCGATTACCAACGCAATACCCCGGCCCTTGTACTGCCTGTCTATGATGTCCATGGGAACGTTGCCCTGCATCAAATCCGGCCTGATACCCCACGAAAAAACAAACGCGGCAAGACGCTCAAATACGACACCCCCCAGCACGGCAAGCTGGTGCTGGATGTCTTGCCGAGGCATCGGCCGTCTCTTTCCCAGGCAGATGTGCCGCTGATGATTGTCGAGGGGCTCAAGAAAGCCGATAGCGTGACCAGCCGCATGCTCCCGACCACCCCGCTCTGTGTGGTGGGAGTGATCGGTACATGGGGGTGGATGCGCAACAAACACCCCCTGCCTGATTGGCGTGCTATTGCGCTTAAGCACCGCGAGGTGACCATCGTTTTTGACTCAGACGTTGCCGATGTGCCAGAGGTTGGGCAAGCCCGCCAGGCCTTAGCAACCTTTCTCCATCAGCAAGGGGCTGAGGTTCGACACGTCGATTTGCCACCCCTCCCACACGGCAAATGTGGCGTAGATGACTATTTTGTGCAGGGGCATTCCCTGGCAGACTTACTCGCCTTGGCGCAAGAGACCTTCCCACGTCCACAACCCGTGCTGACCACCCTGACGGATGTCGAGGCACGTCCCGTTGAGTGGCTCTGGTGGCCGTACCTCGCCAAAGGCACCATTGCCATGCTCGATGGTGACCCAGGGCTAGGAAAATCTCTCCTCTCGCTCCAACTTGCCGCCTGTCTGAGTCGAGGCTTTCCCTTGCCTGACCAGGTGGGCAAAGTCGGTTTGCCCACGGGCAAACCGCAGCATGTGATCCTGATTACCTCAGAAGATTCCCCCGAGCATACGATCAAACCTCGCCTGCTCCAGGCTGACGGTGACCCGGCCTA
>JBMDXC010000718.1:0-2200 GCA_048594805.1 Candidatus Entotheonellaceae bacterium
TTGGCCAGCCTGTCGCCCCGCTTCACGAGGACGGGCGGGGCTTCAAGTTCGGGTGTCTCGGCGACGGCTTCTTCCCTGCTCAGCGCTTCCTGGGCAGCAGGCGCCGCCTCGGTCGGGGCGCCCTCTTGCGCCAGCACTTGCTCTGCCTGAGCTTCCTCCGCAGGTGCAGCCTCTTCGACAGGTGCGGCAGCAACGGCAGTCTCGGCAGCCGGAACCGCTTCAGGAGTTGCTTCAGGAGTTGCTTCAGGAGTTGCTTCAGGAGTTGCTTCAGAAGCCGCCTCGGCAGCGGCTGCTTCTTCCACCGGCGGGGACACAGCCGGCGTTTCCGCCAACGGCTCGGCAGGAACTGGTTCCGATGCCGCCATCTCTACTGGAGCTGGTGCCACGACGGGAGCCGCAAGGACCGGCTCTATGGGCTGTACTTCTTCCGCCTTGGGCTGCTCCGGCTGGTAACCCACCGGATCGAGCAGGAAGGTGTATTCGCGCAACAGCTTGCCGGAAGACCAGCTCAACTCGACCAGCATCGTGACGAACGGATCGTTTACCGGCTGGGCAGAAGTCACTTTGACGTAGGACTCGCCATCAGCCCGGCTTTCAATCTGGAATTTCAGCTTGGGCAGCCCATAGGGATAGTCCACCCCGGCGTTCTTGAAAGATTCTGCCGAAGCCAGTTTCGCGATGAGTGTGGACTTGGCCGCCTTGTCCACGGAGACCAATTCGATCTCCGCTTTAAGTGGTTGTCCCAGTGCCGATGTAACGTTGATACCACCCAATCCTGCTGCGCAGGCGATGCCTGACCAAGCCAGACAGGTAATATAAACAGACGTTTTCAGAAATGATTTCAGCACGCCGCCACCCTTTTATTATCCCGTACGTTATTCAGATTAACATCATAGGGTTAGTGATGCAAGCTCACTTTCCCCTTAAGTTTATGCGTTAACCGCCAGTTAAAAACCGGATTTACCTTGCCGGATTACTTGCCCAGCAGGATGCGTAGCATGCGACGCAAAGGCTCGGCTGCTCCCCACAGCAACTGGTCGCCGCAGACAAAAGCACTCACATACTCCGGCCCCAACTCCATCTTGCGTACGCGTCCGACCGCGATATCGAGCTTGCCGGTCACGGCAACCGGAGTCAGTTCGCGCACCGATATCTCGCGCTGGTTCGGCACGAACTTGACCCAGGGATTGCCTGCCTTGATGAGGGCTTCGATCTCGCTCAACGGCACATCCTTCTTCAGTTTCAGGGTCAGCGCCAGGCTGTGGCAGCGCATTGCGCCGATGCGCACGCACAGGCCGTCCACCGGGATGCGCTTCTCCGTACCCAGTATCTTGTTGACCTCGGCGCAGCCCTTCCATTCTTCCTTGGACTGGCCGTTGTCGAGCTGCTTGTCGATCCACGGGATCAGGCTGCCCGCCAGCGGTGCGCCGAAATGCTCGGTCGGCATGTCGGCAGAGCGCATCTTCTCGGCCAGGCGGCGGTCGATCTCGAGGATGGCCGATTTCGGGTCAGCCAGCAGATCGGCCACCGAGTTGTACGCCACCCCCATCTGGTTCAGCAATTCGCGCATGTTCTGCGCGCCTGCACCGCTTGCCGCCTGGTAGGTCATGGACGACACCCACTCCACCAGCCCCGCATGGAACAGGCCGCCCAGCCCCATCAGCAAGATGCTGTTGGTGCAGTTGCCGCCGATGAAGTTCTTGCCGCCGTTCGCCAGCGACTTCTTGATCAGGTCGAGATTGACCGGATCAAGGATGATGACCGCATCGTCCTCCATCCGCAGCGTGGAGGCCGCATCGATCCAGTAACCGTTCCAGCCGGACGCGCGCAGTTTTGGGAATATCTCGGTGGTGTAGTCGCCGCCCTGGCAGGAGATGATGGGGTCCATCGCCTTCAGCTCGTTGAGGTCGTGCGCGTCTTTCAGCGGCACGCCCTTGCCTTCCGCAGGGGCCGCGCCGCCGACATTGGAGGTGGTGAAGAACACGGCATCGATCAGATCGAAATCCTTTTCTTCGCGCATGCGCTGCATGAGCACCGAACCCACCATACCGCGCCAACCGATCAAGCCTACTTTCATAATCTTCTCCGTAGGGTGGGTTAGCGTAGCGTAACCCACCAAGCAATCGTTGGGTTACGCCGCCAACGGCCAACCCAACCTACATTCATCCTAAAGCGCCGCAACCACCGCGTCGCCCATCGC
>JBMDXC010000719.1:0-2266 GCA_048594805.1 Candidatus Entotheonellaceae bacterium
GGGCTCCATGCCACCAATATGCAGCAGCCCATCATCGGTGTATTCATGATTGATAGCGAGCAACCCCCGGGCCGAGTTCTGCGATCCCAGCGGCAGGGGGAAGAAATACAGACCATCGTGATGCATGCCAGCCTGCTGAGCCTGTTCCGCAGCCGTGTTACTTGCATCCGCCTTGAATGCAGGACCATCGGAGACAGGATCGCCCCAGGCAAAGAGGACTTCGGCGGTATAGCCAGGCGGTACGACAACTTCGTCTTCTTTCGATACTGGCACGCCATGAAAGCCGAAGAGTGCGCCGGCTGCCTCGGCGTGCTGTCCCCGTCCACTCACCAGTGGGCCGCGGAGCAGGGCTATGCCAGCCGCAACCAGCCCTCCCTGGAGAAGACGGCGGCGAGACAGTCTCTCGACCAGGATCTGGGGAAAACAGGGATTGGAGGAGGTATTGGACACCGTCTCATCATGGTGTTGCATGGCCTAGGCTCCTTTCGTCATTACAGCTCCATAGCAAAATACATGGTTATGTAGGACGAGAGCCTAGGCGGAAACTGTTACAGAACGATGCACTCTACATCAAGCTTGTATGAAGCGAGCGTAGAGCCCTCTTGGAACATGGGACTCGTGGTTCTATCGTCGCCACCAGTGATAGTGGGCTCGGGCTGGTCCTTGCGGCCGCTGTCACTGCCGGCGGTTGGTGCCCTGTTGCTACGAGTAGCCTGGCCGACTTATCGCTCGCAGTAAATTCCTAGCGACCACGCGCCACCGCGCTCCCAACAGTGTGCGAGGCAAATCGTACGAGGCAAATAATTGTGGGACATCCTGTCAGGGTATGGTCAAATACAGAGGACGGGATAGGACTGCGTTGCACCTGGATGTGCATTTTATATGTTCATCGTCAATAAAACAGCATCGTAGCGTGCGCTGTATGCACGCCACGAAAACGGCAGCAGGCCAACGTGCACACAGCGCACGCTACTCTAGCGGGTGGGCGAGTTACAAAACAGACCTCTGGTGCACGAGGTACGAGAAAAATCTTATGAGAGCTCCTCCCGCCATCTGGTCTGAAACATGGCAAGCCGCTGCCTGGCATCGTGCAGCGTGACGGTCAGGCCTCTGCCGCCTTCCGTATGCCAATACACGTGTCCGTTGGAACAGTGCCAGAGCCAGACAGACGGATGCGACGGCAGCGCAATAACCACCCTGTCCCCATGCGACGCTTTGTCATACCAGCGCATCACGTCGCTGGCGACAAAGTCCTCGTTGAGACGATAGTGCATGGCTGACATACCTCCTTTCTCAAGAGACTGGTCTGCTCTACTGCTTGTGCTCCTGCAGGAGAGCGGCCTTATCCGTGACTTCCCATGGCAGGCCGATATCCATGCGGCCCACATGGCCATAGGCCGCGAGTTTTTGATAGAAACCGCCCGGCACGCGCATGGGCAGGAAACGCAGCTGAAATTGTCGGATGATACTGGCCAGGCGGAAGTCAAAATGCTGCGTCACAAGCGCGTTAATGGTGTCATCTGGGATGGTGCTCGTGCCAAAGGTCTGCACTTGAATACTGATTGGACGTGCCTGGCCGATCGCGTAGCTCAACTGCACTTCACACTCGTCCGCCAGGCCAGCCGCGACGACATTCTTCGCGGCGTACCGCGCGGCGTAGGCGCCAATGCGATCGATGCGTGTCGGGTCCTTGCCACTGAGCGCCGCGCCGCTGTGGCGCGAGTATTCGCCATAAGTATCAATGGCGTTCTTTCTCCCGGTGAGTCCGGAATGTACCGCGGGCCCGCCCATGAGCAGGATGCCATCAGGATTGACAAAGATCTGCGTCCTGGCATCGGGCTTCAGGGATTCCTCGTGAAACACGGGCTCAATCACCGCCGCCCGCACATCGTCGCGTAAACGTTCGAGCGTGGGGCCAGTCGACGTGGCCGGCGCGTTCTGACACGCCACCACCGTCAGACTGTGAATGCGATACGGCCGACGCTGGCGATATTCAATACCCACCTGGGTCGTGCCGTCAGGGGTGAGATACGGCAGCAGCCTGGTACGGCGGGCTATGGTGAGCTGGCGCGCCAACTGGTGCGCCAGCCAGATCGGCAGCGGCAGGTAGGCCGGCGTCTGATTGCACGCAAAGCCAAACACCGTGACCTGATTCTTGACCGGGATACGGTCGATGTCCTCATCCGACAGCTGCTCCTCAGCAAAATGCCCATACCCATCGCTGGGCAATTCTTTCAAACTGGTCACGATACTGCACGTCTGGCTA
>JBMDXC010000072.1:0-16155 GCA_048594805.1 Candidatus Entotheonellaceae bacterium
CGATGGGGCGTATCCTCAATGCGGACCCAGATCTGTACAGCGAAATCCAGCTGTACAACCTGCAAGGGCCAGCGCTGATCCAGGCCTATTGCGAGGCCGCACAGGCCCTCGGACAGGCCCTCGTGACTGGCCATATCGACATATTTAAGGAAAGTATGACAGCCAGCGCCACAGCGCTGGGGCCAGCGTTCCTCGCGGAGATGCTGCAGAAATCCAAAACGCTGCAGCGCCATCTGGTGTAGAGAGAACGCATGACCGAGTCGCTTATGACGTATCATGCATGCAGCAGCAGAGACATGACACAGTACAAGAAGTACAAAATCAAGGAGATGACTGTGCACAAAACCCGTGGGGGTAGCCGACATCTGAACTGGCTAGTTGGGCTTTTTCTTATACTTATTCTGGGCCCAGGATCCGCAGCAGCGAATGAACCCAAAAAATTCACATTGATTAACGTGCTCCTCGATGGTACCAAGATTTGGCTGCCCTCCAGCATCATAGTCCAACAGGGGGATGCAGTCGAACTCACCCTCATCAATAAGTTGGATGACCCGCATGGCTTTGAGATCAAAGCCTTTGGTATTGAACAAGTGGTCCAGCCAAAATCCGAGATGATGGTCAAGTTCACCGCTTCCAAGGCCGGGGCGTACAGCTATATCTGCCAGATGCATCCGCCGCATCTTGGAGGCCAGATTCTCGTCTTGAGCAAATAGAGCCGATTATGTCACAACAGCATCTCGATAGCGCTATTGCGGCTGCGAAAGCGGCAGGGGAGGTCATTCTTCCCTATTTCCGCACGACCCTCCAGATTGAAACGAAAGCCGATCAGAGTCCAGTGACGGTGGCGGATCGAGCGGGCGAGCAGGTCATTATCGACACGCTGCGGCAGCACTTTCCCGATTATGGTGTGCTAGGAGAAGAGTTCGGTGCCCAGTCAGGACGTGAGGACGCCAGGTGGATTATCGATCCTATCGACGGGACACAGAACTTTATCCGTGGCATCCCATTTTTTGGCACGCTCATCGCCCTGGAACAGGCTGGGGAGATCACCGTCGGTGTGGTGCATGCGCCAGCCCAGGGCGACCTCCTCTATGCGGCTAAGGGGCTAGGGGCTTTTGCGAATGGTGAGCGTCTGACCGTGTCGACCATCACCGATTTGGCCCAGGCCACCCTGCTGCACGGGAGCCTCGATCTCATGCTGCAGGGTGGCTACTGGGAAGGGCTGACTCGGCTGGTGCAGGCGACGCGTCGACAGCGTGGGTTTGGTGACTATTTCGCCTATACGTTTGTGTGTCGTGGCCAGGCCGAGGTCATGCTCGAGACAGGTATAAAACCTTGGGACGTGGCGCCCCTCAAGATCCTGGCCGAGGAAGCAGGCGGGCGTTTTAGTGATTTCACTGGCGCACCAACAATTTATAGTGGCAATGCCATTATCTCAAATGGACGCGTGCACGACGCGGTGCTCGCCCTCCTGGGAGGGGCCGGACTTACCCCTGGCTGAGTGACTCGTGCAACGCCTGTAAACAAGCCTCCATTTCAGCATCAGTACCGATACTGATACGGAGCGAGTCCTGCACGAGTGGTCCACGGAAGTACCGCACCAGGATACGGCGTTTTTCCAGTGCTTCAAACACTTCTGCAGCCCGACCATTGGGTATGGTCGGGAAGACAAAATTGCTGCGTGAGGGGGGCATATACAGCCCCATCCCCTCAAGCTCCTGTTGCACCCAGGTCCGCGTACGGACGATCATGCCGACAATTTCGTGAAGCCATGCCTGGTCTTGCAGCGCCGCGCAACCAGCAACGATGGCCAGCGTGTCAAGGTTGTATGAATCCTTGACCTTCATCATCTCCGCAATCACCTCACGCCGCGCAAATCCCAGCCCCAGACGCATACCCGCTAGCGCGTATGCCTTGGAGAAAGTCCGCACCACAATCAGGTTGGGGAACTCTTTGATCATGTCGATGGCACCATCACCGGCAAACTCTGCATAGGCCTCATCAATTACCACAACGCTCTGCGTACGTTCCAAAAACGTCCGCAGGGCTGCCCGAGGATGCAACACACCTGTGGGGGCATTAGGGTTGACGATGATCACGACCTTGGCCCCATGCTCATCGAGATCCGCGGGGAGAGTATAGCATGGCCCCATGGGGATCTCTTTGAAGGTCGCGTCCTGGAGGGCACTGAGCGGCTTATACAGCGTATAGCTGGGTGCCGGCGTTACCATCACATCGCCAACATCGAGAAATGTACGAAAAATGATGGTCAGAATGTCATCGGAGCCATTCCCTGCAATGATCTCATCTACCTCGCAGCCGTACAGCTCTGCAGCCGTCTCCCGCAAGCGCAGCGCTGTTGGGTCGGAGTACAGCCGCAGTTCTGCTCCGACAGCCTGCCGTAGTGCCTCCAGCACCCGTGATGAGGGAGGATAGGGGTTCTCATTAGTATTGAGCTTTATATACGTCCCACCACTCAGTTGTTTTCCAGGGACATACCCCTCCATAGCCCGGATACAGCGTCGTACGCTTCCAATCACATCATCAATTCGCATCACTCCCCCCACCGCGCATGCTGCGTGCGGTTCTACCTGGCCCTCTAACCTCCATCTACTCTCCGCTCCGTCACTAAATAGTATCCCAGATACTTCGGCACTGCTATCAGCCTGTGCTAGCTGTCCTCCGCCTCCACGGGAAACTGTCCGCGACACAACTGACGTACGAACTGGCTGAAGCGCTCAGTACTCGAGACTGCCCTGGGCCACGAGAATGGGCTGGAGTCGAGCCGGGGAATAGTCAGGTGGCTTGACCCATTTGCCGTCGGCGCGCTTATGCCCGCCCACCTTACTCATATTCGAGCGATGCACCTCCTGGAAGACAGGGGCCATATCAATCCCACATGACACCGCTGTCCCATAGACAACGTACAAGAGATCAGCCAACTCCTTCGCAACAGCTTCGATATCCCGCTGGCCAAGCGCCTCACACAACTCGGCAAATTCCTCCTGGATCAAGCTCACACGAAGAGCACATGTTGCTGCATCTGGCAGCGCTGGCAATGTGCCAATAGCAATATCAAAGGCCCGATGGAAGACGGTTACCATCTCCTGCTCATCATTCATCTCGCGCACCTCATGACTCCACTCGCTCCTCACCCTGATTTCGCATAACTGCTATGCGGGATTGTCGCAAAAAGCGTGGAGGGACACAAGGCGAGGCCGCTATGAGACCTGTCATGACAATTACCATACACATAGGTTATACTGATGGCTTTCTAAGCAGAGAGCTTTCCCTGCCAGGAGGCTTGAGATGGGGACATCGACTCCCCGCACATGGTGGTCCCATGGCTGGTCCATGCTATGCTGGGGCATCGTGGTTGGTTATGTGATGCTGTGCTCTGCCTGTCAGACAGCCCCCATCACGGGCCGCCAACAGCTCATATTGCTTTCTGAAGCCGAAGAAAATCAGACCGGCCTGGCGGCCTACCAACAGATCCTCAAAGAGGAGCCGGTCTCCAGGGATCCGCGCTATAATGATCTCGTGACACAGGTCGGACAGCGCATTGCCGCAGTGGCAAACCGCCCGGATTATGCCTGGGAATTTCGGGTCATCGACAAGAATGTTGCCAATGCCTTTGCCTTGCCCGGAGGCAAGGTGGCGGTCTATACAGGGTTATTCCCATACACGCAGACAGAGGCCGGGCTGGCCACGGTAATCGGCCATGAGGTCGCGCATGCGCTGGCACGCCATGGAGCTGAGCGCATGAGCCAGAGTCTGTTGGCGCAGATTGGCTTAAATACGTTACAGATTGGCTTGGGAAGCGGCGACCCTGGGATTGTGAAAGGTGTCGCCTTGGCCTATGGGGTACTGGGGGAGTTACCTTTTGACCGCCGTCAGGAATCGGAAGCTGATCATATTGGTCTCATCCTGATGGCCAAGGCTGGGTATGACCCCCACGAAGCCGTAGGGCTCTGGGAGCGCATGGAGGCTGGCCAGCGCGGTGCTGGGCCACCGGAGTTTCTCTCCACACACCCTTCGGGAGCGACACGCATCAAACAGATCAGGCAATGGCTACCTGAAGCGCTGCAATACTACAGAGGACCGGGGCGGCCTTAGCGGTGAGCCCGGGACAGCTCGTCGCTCTTGTGGTGCAGCACAGCGTTGGACAAGGGAGACCTCGCATGACAAAGTTATGGCACACGTTCTATAGTGTTACCGGCTGTCTGCTGGTGCTCGGTCTGCTGTGCCCACTGGCGCTGGCACAACCCCAGGAGGCACGTCTCGTCATTGACCATGCCCCCTTTACCAGGGTGCAGAGACGCGGTGCCCCTTTGGCTATTGAGGCGCGCATCACGTCTCCGGCTGGTATCCGTAAAGCTGAAGTCTTCTGCCGTGCCGTGGGCGGAGGCGATTTTACGGCGCTACCGATGGCTGCCATTGAGGACAACCACTATCGGGCGGTGGTACCTGATTGGATGACCGCAGGTCCAGGCCTCGAGTATTACATTACCGCCACCGACGAGCGCGGCCAGTCCACCTCCCAGGGTTTTGTGGGCTTTCCACTCGTCGTCCGGTTAGCCGCAGGACAGGGACCGACGCAGGAAGAGCGGCTCAAAGCCCTCCAGGAGACCCTGGACGTCATCCGCAAGAGTAAGGAAACTCCTCCTCAGACCCCGAACCCTACCATCAATCCCTATCGCTAGGGAGGGTACATTGACTGCCATGCACGTGCAAGAGAGTGCGAAACGCGCAAAGGATGCCGCCCGGCGGCTGGCAACATTGTCAACAGCAACGAAGAACCGCGCTCTGGAGGCTATCGCTGATGCCTTGATCGAGCACCGGGAGCACATTCTGGAGGCGAATCGCCGCGATGTGACGCAGGCCACATGTCTCGTGGAGCGTGGAGCCCTGGCCAAGCCACTCCTGGACCGGCTGAAGCTGACCGAACACAAGGTGTTGGATATGGCCACTGGAGTGCGTAGCGTCGCTGGCTTGCCTGATCCAGTGGGCCAGACCTTGTCCACCCTCGAGCTCGACGCGGGTTTGGTGCTCACCCAGGTGACCTGCCCAATTGGCGTCATCGGCGCGATTTTTGAATCGCGTCCGGATGCCGTCCCGCAGATTGCCTCCCTGTGCTGGAAGGCCGGCAATGCAGTGATCATGAAAGGCGGCTCGGAAGCGCAGGCATCGAACCGCGTGCTCGGGCAACTCATTCGTGACGCTGTCGCCAGCGTTGACGCTTCCTGTGTCGAGGCCATACAGATGGTCGAGACTCGCGAGGATGTCTACGCCTTGTTGGCGCTTGATGACTACATCGACCTGTTTATTCCACGTGGCAGCAATGCGTTTGTGCGCTATATCCAGGAACACACGCGCGTGCCCGTGCTGGGGCACTCTGAAGGTCTGTGCCACGCCTATGTTGACCAGCACGCTGATCTGGCACGGGCTGTGGCTGTATGTTATGACGCAAAGGTGCAGTATCCTGCAGTGTGCAATGCGGTCGAGACGGTCCTGGTGCATCGCCAGGTCGCCCAGGCGTTTTTACCCATGCTGGCGTCAGTGTATCGCAAAGCGGGTGTCGAGATGCGCGGATGTGCTGCGACGCGGGCGATTCTCCCGGACGTCCTGGAAGCGACTGCAGAAGATTGGGATACGGAATATCTCAATCTCATCGTTTCCCTGCGCGTCGTTGACAGCCTTGAGGGAGCCATCGACCACATCAATCAGCACGGCTCCGGTCATACTGACACCATTGTCACGGAAGCCCCAGAGGCGGCCACTCAGTTCCTGGAGCAGGTAGACTCTGCGACCGTCATGCATAATGCCTCGACGCGTTTTGCGGATGGCTTTCGTTTTGGCAAGGGGGCGGAGGTGGGCATCAGCACAAATAAAACACACGCCCGTGGCCCGGTAGGGCTGGACGGACTGGTGATCTACAAATATCGCCTGGTGGGGCAAGGCCACGTGGTGGCGGACTATGTGGGACCACAGGCCAGGCCGTTTAGCCATCGCCCGCTCTAGAACCAGAGGGAGCGAGAGGGTGGGGGCAAAGGTTTTTTCCTCTCTCGCTCTTCCCCTCAATTCAACTGCGCGCCCCGCGACATATCCAGGATGTTGATAATCTGGGTGATCTGCTCGGCCACCGCTGGCGTCTGCAAAATCTCCTGCTTGGTATAAGGATCGAGGGGCAAGCGCGCCAGAATGAAAAAGACCAGATCAATCGGGCTGGCGAGCAGCCGCAGGCTCGAGCGTACTTCAGGGGCGTTGACGCGCTTGAGATCAAGCAAATCGAGGAAACGCTGCTTCATAGTCTCAGCCGGCGCGGTGAGGCTCTGGCCAGGTGGATAGGTTGGCCGCAGGAGTTCAACCGTGGCGCGCAGGTAGGCTCGATCATCATGAAAGTCAAGCATGCGAATACGTCCCATGCCCTGGATGACAATATCCATACAATCGTTGGGTAACCGAGAGGCATGGACAATACGCCCAAAGCCGGCAACCGAGTAGGGCCGTGGAGCACCCGACTCCTGCTCCCACCCTTGCCGCAGGAGCGCGACCGAGAGATAACGGTCACCCGCGAGGCAGTCTTGGACCATCTGCTTATAGCGGTCCTCAAAAATAAACAGCGGTATGCTCATGTTAGGGGTCAGCACCACATTCGGCAGTGGAAAAATCGGCAAGATGTCGGGGATTTGCGAAAGGTCCTCATAGGTAAATTCTTCCGACTCGTCAGCCATAGTTATGCCCTCTAAGTTGCCTAGCTCATTGTGGGTCTGCGAAATCTTCAGGGCGCAGGTTTTCAAGCCAGGCGCGCACGTCCTCTGTCTTTGCGAGATCTCTCTCACCCTCTTCGCGCCGCTCCTCCCCTACTGCAAAGTCCGCGCCTTTGCCAGCCGTCTCGAGTACCGCATCAGCCACATAGATGGGCGCCTGAAACTTCAACGCTAGCGCCAGCGCATCACTAGGGCGCGCATCGGCGATCATCGTGCTATCGTGCTGGGTAACGTAGACCTGGGCGTAGTAAGTATTGTCATGCACCACATCGACCACGACCTTCTCAAGGCGTGCCTGAAAACCCTGAAGCAGATTGTACAGGATGTCGTGGAGCACAGGGCGCGGTGCAGAAGTCCGATTGATCTCACGCAAGATGGCCATCCCTTCCCAGATCCCAATAAAAATGGGCAGGACACGTTCACCCTGCTCCTCCACAAGCGTGATAACCGCTGCCCCTTTCGATTGATCAAAGAGCACCGTGCCAATGTTCATCTTCTGCAACGTGCACTCCTTCTCCTGCCGCGCCGGTATATGCGCCGGCTCTCATGCAGGTAAAAGCCGTCCCTGCACACCGAAAGCAAGCTTATATACGGTGCTGTTGTCAGTAAGGATAAGGTCTCCATGGCTGCCAAAAGCGAGTCCAACCAGATTGACGCCGGCAATGACCCTGGTCATAGTGCCTGTCGGGGTAATACGTATGACACCGCCTTCACCCTCATAATGCGCCACAACATAGAGATTCTGCGCCGCATCAAAGGCAATGCCTTGAGCGCGGCCGAGACCACGCACAAAGGGGTGGACCTCGCCCTCAGGCGTAATGCGATAAATCTGATCAGACCCTGACAGGGTTGGATAACTGACATATAACCATCCGTCGTCCCCACACGCCAGATGATACCCTGTCATCGTGGGATCGAGTCGCGCAAAGACCCGAAACGTGCCATCCTCTGCGACCTGCAAGATCGACCCGCGTCGATCACCAACATAGAGCCGGCCCTGAGCATCAAACGCCAGGCCCGTAGGTATCCCAAGTTGGGTGGCAAAGGAGGTGGCAGTGCCTTGCCTATTCACGCGGTACACTGTTCCTTCATGGCGACTACTCACGTACAAAAGGCCATCGGGTCCAAAGGCCAGGCTCGTCGGATGCGCAATACTCGCGGGCAATGGCACGACCTCACCTTCTGGAGAAATTCTGTAGAGCGAGACCGGCACGTGCTGGCCTTTTGTCCCGCTGATAGTCGTGTAGATGTTCCCCTGTACATCTAGAGCTGGACTCGCCACCGGATGCAGATTGTCTGCGAGCCCCGTCGCGCCCGTAAAAGGGACTGTATTGCTCTGCCGCTCCCCCTGGACAATATGGACACTGTTGAGGTCAGCACCCTCGGCGACCCTGCCGAGCAGCAGGGTCGCCGTCGTCAACACAGGACGAGTCGGGCTCGTGCCAAACACGATACGGCAGGTCGCCAATGCTTGTGGATCCAAACCAGCACAAGACAAGGCAACCTGCCCGCCGCTCATACCAGCTTGCGGCATCACAGAATGTAACGTAATGGGGTGTCTCATAATGGCTATGTGCTATGCTTACAGTGTCTTTATGGGAAACAGACCACGGCTACGCTACCAGAGATAATACCATGGAGAGTCAGGCAAGAACAGCGTTTCTTGTGGAGGGGAATGGCATGGTCGCCCCACGGTATGCCCATAGAGCGACCAGTAAAGAGACAAGAGACCCGGTCTCTTAGTACCGTGCATAGTCAATACGTAGCGAAATCCAAACGCAGTATACAAGCCTCGCAACGGCACAACGAGCCGTGTGCAGCACTTAAACACCTTGTCGCTGCGAACGCTTCGAGGCTTTCAGAGGATTGAGGCGCTGGGCGGAGGGTTGGACATCGCCCTTTACATGGGTGGCAAAATTACACCGTCCGAAGATCCATTTGGCGGCCGGATCAGCGTAGAGCTGGCAATAATTGCCCTGCGCGTTCTCCATGACATACCCACACCCTTCGCAGGCTTCAACAATGGGATGACAGGCTCCTCCATTGAAGCTGCAACCCGTCTTTTTCATAAACACACAGTTCATACCCGGTTTGATCGTAACACATTCCATCGCTTCGCATTACCCTTCCATGTATGATGGACACCTAAGAAGCCTCCACCAGGCAACAGAGCTGTCCTCTAGCGAAGGCGCTTCGCTCACTATCCTCAAAGGAGGCATCGCTGTCGTTGTGAACTACCAGCCGACTGGCAAAGCCCTGGCGAGACACTCTCGAGGCATGAACGTGGAGTACAAACACAAGATTATACGCAATTCTGCTAAGGAAGACAAGGATTTTCCAACTGGCTTAGACGATGAACGCCCTCTTTTCACGGTAGGTGTCACGATTGCGCTCATGCAACTCACGCACTTGCGCTATGGAGGCAGTCGGCATCAAATGATGTTCAAGATGAAAGAAACTATTGAACGTCAACTTGTTGAGCAGACGATTCGTCAACGTACGCGAGGTACGATAGCGTGTCGTTTCACAGCCATAATGCTCAATCAGGTTCCGAATACCAATCAGAAACACCGTTCCAATATAGACAGGGAGGGCCCAGAAGAACAGCATCGTCCCCAGCACCCCGCACACCAGACCAAGCGCAAAGAGACTGTAGATACTGGCCGTGAAGACCAGGTAATTGGTCAGTAAACGATGGCGGTTGCGGTGCTGGGCAATGTGCCGGACATACCAGCGCACGGCATGATAGGGCCAGATAATCAGATACCACAGGGGGTTAAAAGAGGTACCGTCTTTCTTGCGCGTACACACGGGATCTACCTCTGGAATTTGCACAAAGCGATGGTGCTGCAAGTGAATTGTCTTAAAAGTGTGAAAGTAGACAAGATTGAGCGGGCAGAGCACATGCCCCATCCAGATGTTGGGCTTGACCCGAGCAAAGATATTGTTATGGGTCAGTTCATGAATGATGCCATAAAAATAGAGATGCAGAATGCTCAGGGGCACAAGAAACCAGGCAGCAAAGCTCGCATTCCGCCATACCAGCGCCAGTGTTATGGTTACAATGTAGAGCCCGATTGTGCTCAACATAATCCGGAATTTTTGGTGATCCTTGATCCAGGCATGCACTGTCTACAATCCTCCCATGGTCTGCAGCAGCAATACACGCTCTACCTCGTGGGATACGTGTCTGAGCAGAGGCTCCACGAGACAGGAATACACGGAGGTGACCACCGGTCACCGTGCCTATGTCGCTCAACGAAAGGCAAAATTCCCCCCCTTCCCAGGCGCACCTTCCCCCCCACTGCCCTGGGTGCTGAAGGTCGAGAACACCTTGGTCGTCCGCGTACTCCCACATTGGGGACAAGGAGTTGGCACGACCAATTGCGGTCGCAAGGTCAGCCGCTCAAATGTCGTCCCGCATTCTTCACAGGCGTATTCAAAAATCGGCATACTCCATTCCTCAGCAGGTATCCTGAGTCT
This sequence comes from Candidatus Entotheonellaceae bacterium, assembly GCA_048594805.1. Classification (GTDB taxonomy): domain Bacteria; phylum Tectomicrobia; class Entotheonellia; order Entotheonellales; family Entotheonellaceae; genus SXND01. The sequence goes on from JBMDXC010000072.1 coordinate 10,254, forward strand.
TTCCGCAATGTCTCTGTTAGTGTACTCTCAGGTAGAGTGCATTACCAGAGTGAATTTGGAGTCAGCCATGCAGCGCATGCTCGTTATACGAGGTGGCGCAGTCGGTGATCTCGTTGTGACTCTCCCGACCCTGGGGGCCTTACGTCGGGCCTTTCCGCACGCTACTATCGAGCTTCTGGGCAACCCAAGTCGAGCCATTCTGGCTCAGCATCCCCGCTATGTCGATCGTGTTATTGACCTGGAACGCTGGGACCTGTACCGCCTTTTCAGCCAGCGGCCAACTCTATCGCAGGGCCTGGCGACATTCTTGCGCAGCTTTGAGCTGATTCTCTCTTATCTTCCGGTGCCCGACCTGACTCTTGCTACCAACCTACGGCGCTACTGTCAAGGAGAAATCCTCATGTGGCAGCCACATCCACCGCCGGGTGTGCATATTACTGACCATCTCCTGCAGCCCGTCACGCGCTTTGTCCGCCAGCCATACGATGCCTGCCCCCATGTCTACCTGGAGCCAGCAGCACAAGCATTCGCGGCGCACTTTTGGCAGACCACCGGTCTGCCAGATCAGGGGGTGATCGCCTTTCATCCCGGCAGTGGCGGAGCCTCTAAGCTCTGGCCTTGGACCGGCTGGGAGCAGATTATGACCTGGACAGCACAACAGGGGCTCCACGGATTGATGATTAGCGGGCCAGCCGAACAGGCGTACAATGCCCATCTCGCACACCCTGCCCACTCTCCCCCCTGGCCGCAGGCACAGAATCTCCCTCTACCTTATCTGGCAGCCCTGCTGGCACGCTGTCAGGTTATGGTAGGACACGACTCCGGTATCACTCATCTTGCTGCCGCTGTGGGCACGACTACCCTGGCGCTCTTTGGCCCGACTGATCCCCTGCTCTGGGGACCACGCAGCCGTCGAGCCTGTGTGCTCCAGCCAGAGTCTCCTGGGCCTTTGACGCTCACGCGTCTGCCGCCAGACAGCGTCATCCAGATCCTGGCATCTATGCTGCGTGGGATGTTTGCCTTTACCCCCTCACAGGCTGGATGTACGATTCTACGCCGTATCTGCTCACCGAGCTTATCGTCCCGCCTACAAAGCGCGGCGTTGCCTGAGTCGATTGTCCACGCGCCAGGGAAAGATTTCTGGCAGAGGCAGATGTGAGGGAGAGGCTACCTCAGGCGTGCTGAGGTAGCCAGCATAGGCGGCAGCCAGGCGTGTCAGCCAAGCGCCGCCATACCTTCTACTTCGATGAGGAGCTCGGGTTGGGCGAGACTTTTGACGACGATCAAGGTGCTGGCCGGCAGTTCACCGGGGAAGATACTGCTGCGGATCTCGGCCACGGCCGGGAAATCCTCGATCCTGGTGATGTAGGTCGTAATCTTCAGGAGGTCTGACAGGTCACCGCCAGCCGCCTGCAGCACGTGGCGTAGATTCTGGAACACCTGGCGTGCCTGCGTCCGTATATCCCCCTTCCCGAGGACATTCCCCTCTGCATCTCGCGCCACTTGCCCGGCAATATACAGCAGGCGGCCACCTTCCATACGAGTGGCCATCTTGTAGTTGGCCACCGGTTTTGCTTCCGCAGGTGTAATGGTCGTGTATGGCATGAAGGCTCTCCTTTCATCGGGCCACTGCCGCAATGACTTCAATTTCCACGAGAAATTCTGGTCGTGCCAGCCCCTGAATCTCGACAAGCGTGGAGGCCGGATAGTCGCCCTGGTAGAAGCCGCGGCGTACCGCAGTGCCGTGCTGGCGCCAGGGCTCTATGTCGAGCACCCAGGTGGTCTCTTTCACGGCACTGGCCGGGGTTGCCCCGGCGGTGCGCAGGATGTGCCCGATGTTTTCATACACTTTCTCGGCCTGGCGGCGCCAGTCACCCACCCCGGCGACTGTACCATCAGGGTTATTGGCCACCTGTCCAGCGAGGTAGATCAACCGACCGCCATTGACAATGACGCCCTGATAAAAGTCCAGACCGTGGTCTTCGACGTTGTACTTCTCGAGCAGCGGTTTCCCTGCGGGGCTGTCAAGGAGGTCGACAACCAGCTCGATCTCGATGAGCATGGCAGGATCAGCAAGGCGACGCACCCCCAAGGCTGTGGAGGCCGGCCGCGCTTCGCCGAAAAAGGCGGCGCGCACGGCCCGCCCATGCGCCGCATGGGCCTCCATATCCGTAATATAGAGCAACTGTTTGATCACCTGTGAAAAATTAGCTCCGGCGTGCTGCAGAATGGCTTGCAGGCGTTCCATGGTGCGTTGCGTCTGTGCCGCCATGCCACCGGGCACAATCGTGCCGTCAGGCTGGCGCCCCGTCATGCCGGCAGTGAACAAGACCCGGCCAGGGCTCACGCTCACCCCGGGCATGTACCCCCGGCGCTTCTCCACAGGGTTATCAGCGAGAATGTCGTGACGGTCCATAAATGACCCTCCTTCCTGCGGGATAGAGAGGTCTCCCAAAACATAGCGATCTCCTTCCCTGGAGCACTGTGTTCTCAGGATGCCCCCAGCACGTGATTCTGGTATGATAGAGCGATCCTGTCACATTATGCTCAAGTCTGAGGAGACCGTATGCTACCTGACCACATTCGACTCAAGAATATCAACCACATCACGTATAACGTCAAGAATAAGGATGCCGCGTTGCGGTGGTACCAGGATGTTCTGGGCCTGGGGCTGATACCCAAGATGGTCAACAGTGAGCATCTGTACTGGCTGCAGCTCCCCAGCGGCGCCATGGTCCACATCATCGAGAATCCCGACGCGCCTTCCGCACCTTCCCACCACACGGCCTTTGAGGTGGACGATATCGAGGCAGCGCATCAGTACATGATAGAGAAAGGGGTCGTACCTACTGCCATTCAGACGCGGAATGACGGCCAGAAGGCCTTCTATATCAACGACCCCGACGGCAACCGTATCGAGCTGTGCACCAAGTCCGGCTTTGGTGTGCTGGTGTAGGCAGAGAGGAGCCTAGGCGCATTCAGAGGAAGTGCTTCCAGGATGAGGTCGGCCCCATAGCTGACATCTTCGACTGCACACTGGAGCGCTTTCCCGGCTCAAGCTCTGTGCTGCCCACGGCGGTGGCTCTCTGCAGTCCTACAGCGCCCGGTCGGATCACGGCTGTTTGACCTTTCCCGACCGCTGCCGCGGGCCCGCGCTGAAGAAACGTCCCAGTGAGTATTGACGGGATCTCTATTGCGACGCCATCGTCTTCACCTCAGAGGCTCTGCGGCATCTGGTGGCGGAATGCGGTGCCAGCCAGATCGTCATGGGCACCGCCTATCCCTATCCGTGGACGAGCACGGCGGTGGAACACATTCTCGAGACCCCGAGCCTGAGCGACGCCGAGCGGGCGGCGATCCTGGGCGCTAACCTATGCAAGTTACTGCGCATGACGTCCTGGCGCATGATCTAGGCCTCTCTTGCTCCCATCCCTGCCTTCCCCTGCGCTGGGGGAAGGGGGAAAAGCTTCGTGCAATCAGGGAAAATTTGAGACTTGAATAGCCCTGTCCTCTCTCTGCGTCTAATTGACATGGCAGACGTTTTCTCTGATACTGTCCAGTACAGCAGCGCTTCTGAGAGAGGCTCTCGTGAGGCAGAGCAGGTCATTGATAGAGTGTCATGGAAGAGTACCATGGAGAGTAGAAACTCCACTATCAGTCAAGATGTAGTCCGGTCACGGGATGAAGACGTCCTCTATGAAGTGGTCGGTGGGCATGTGGTGGAGTTAGCTCCTATGGGCGCGTATGAAGTGTGGCTAGCTACAGCGCTCACGGAATCGCTCAGAAGCTTTGCTCGACAACACCACCTGGGTCGCGCTGTACAAGAGATGCTGTTTGATTTTGGCGCCACGATACAACGCAAGCGTCGCCCAGATGTAGCCTTTGTGTCGTACGACCGCTGGCCGCCACAGCAACGCGTACCACGCACGGAAGCCTGGAATGTGGTGCCGAACCTGGCTGTAGAAATCGTTAGCCCTACAGACAGAGCGGATGATCTCATGGACAAGGTCACTGAGTACTTTGGTGCTGGTGTGGAGCGTGTCTGGGTCATCTTCCCTGCCCAAGAGTACGTCTATGTCTACGAGTCACCCACCACAGTGCGTATCCTCACCCGTGCGGACTCCTTGCGGGGCGAACCACTCTTCCCAGACTTCCGCCTCCCGCTGGCGGCTTTCTTCGATGACGTGGTGTGACAGGGTCATGAGCCGGGGCAACCAGTTGCTCTCGCTTCCACACTGCGCCCCCGAGCTTGAGCGACGCTGAGTGGGCCATGCCCCTGGGTGATACTGCCTGCAAGTTGCTACGCATTACCTCCTAGATCATGCCACAAAACATTGGAACACCATTATGGTACAATGGATTATCTCTCTTCCCCTTGGCCAGGGAAGGTTAGGATGGGGATGGAAGGTCAATCATGGACTTTTACGCGGTGCTGGATCAGGTTCTGGCGCTGCTACGCCAGCGCCAGCGTGTAACGTATAGGGCCCTGAAGGTCCAGTTCCAGTTGGATGATGAGGCCTTAGAGGCGCTGCGAGATGAACTCATCGAAGCGCAACACCTCGCCGCCGATGAGGCAGGGAAAGTCCTGGTCTGGACAGGAGAGGCTGAAAACTCCCCAGCGCCTGCCCCAGAACCCGTACGCGCCCCACATATCTACACGCCCCCACACCTGGCCGAGAAGATCCTGACCTCCCGCAGTGCCCTGGCCGGCGAACGCAAGCAGGTCACAGTCCTGTTTGCCGACCTCAAAGGCTCCATGGAGTTGCTGGCCGATCGCGACCCAGAGGAGGCGCGCCAACTCCTCGACCTGGTGCTGGAGCATATGATGGCCGCCGTGCACCGCTACGAGGGGACGGTCAACCAGGTCATGGGTGATGGCATTATGGCCCTGTTTGGAGCGCCGATCGCGCATGAAGATCATGCCGTGCGGGCCTGCTATGCGGCGCTCGCCATGCAGGAGTGCGTGCAGCGCTATGCCGAGGAAGTGCGGCGCACGCAGGGACTGGTAGTGCAGATGCGTGTGGGGCTCAATGCTGGTGAAGTGGTGGTGCGCGCCATTGGCCATGATCTGCACATGGATTACTCGGCCATCGGCCAGACGACGCACCTGGCAGCGCGTATGGAACAGCTCGCGATACCCGGTAGTATCCTGCTCACGGCCACGACGCTGCGGTTGGTGGAAGGATTGGTACGGGTGCGCGCACTAGGACCAATTCCCGTTAAAGGTCTGACAGAGCCCGTGGAGGTGTACGAGCTCGTCGGGGTCACTGCCATCCGCCAGCGTTTGCAGGCAGCTGCGGCGCGCGGGCTGAGCCAGTTTGTCGGACGGGACCATGAGCTGGAATCCCTGCAGCAGGCCCTGCGCCAGGCCAGGATGGAGCATGGGCAAGTCGTGGCAATGGTGGGGGAGGCCGGTATTGGGAAATCGCGCCTGGTGTATGAATTCGTGCGTTCCCACCGCACCCAGGAGTGGCTGGTGCTCGAAAGTGCGTCGGTCTCCTATGGCAAGGCCACGCCCTACTTCCCGGTGCTCGACCTCCTCAGGCGCTACTGCCACCTGGAGGATGGCGACGACGTCCGCACAGTCCGCGCTAAGGTGACCGGGCAGGTACTGACGCTCGACGCGGCCCTGCAGGAGGCGATTCCAGCACTACTATCGCTGCTCGACGCCCTGCCGGACGACAGTCCATTCCTGACGCTTGATCCGCCGCAGCGCCGCCAGCGTATTCTGGAGGCCCTCAAGCGGGTGCTCCTGCGCGAGAGTCAGGTGCAGCCGCTGGTGCTGGTCTTCGAGGATCTGCACTGGATTGACTCCGAGACCCAGGCGTTACTCGATAGCCTGGTCGAGAGCCTGCCGACCGCGCGGCTCCTCCTGCTGGTCAACTATCGCCCCGAGTACCAG
>JBMDXC010000720.1:0-2191 GCA_048594805.1 Candidatus Entotheonellaceae bacterium
CAAGATGGCGACCGGCGCGTGCTACGGCGATCACAGCATCTCGGTCCGCACCGCGTATTTCGAACCCGGTACCGAGCCAATCGACTACTGCGACTACCATCTGCTGCGTCGTGCGCCGCCGATGACGCTTGCGTCGGCCACCATGACGCCGGCGCCCACTCCGGCGCCGGCTGCTGCGGCGCCGGCCCCGGCGCCCGAGACGGTGGCACAGCCGAGCGCTCCGACGCCGACGCCGCCGGCGGCCGAGCCGAAGAAGAAACGCGGATTCTGGGGCCGCGTCTTCGGTATCGGCCGCTGAGCGCCCGCTTAACAAGGCACAAGGCACAAGTCACAAACCACAAGTCACAAGAGTGATTGGGCCTCGTAAATTGGGCCTTGTGACGTGTGACTTGTGACTTGACGTTGGTTGACACGCCTCCCGACGGAGTGGGACACTCCGCCAAGAGGGAGTGCTATGAAACGGACGTGCGTTTTTGTTGCGGGCGTCGTGCTGGCGCTGGCATCGAGTTCACAGCCGCTGGTGGGCCATCATGGTGGGGCGGCCTACGATCAGACCAAGTCAGTCACGTTCGAGGGAACGGTCACCGAGATGCAGTTCGCGAATCCGCACGTGCTGGTGTACTGGGACGTGAAGGATGGCGAGGCGGCAGGTCAGAAGTGGTCAGGGTGGCTGACTGCACCCAACAAGCTGTCGCGGGCAGGATGGAACCGCAAAACCCTGAACCCGGGCGACAAGATCGTCGTCACCGGAACGCCGCACAAGGACGGCAGCCACGTGCTGCAGATTCGAAAGCTCGTCGGACCCGATGGCAACGCCTTGCCGTTGTCCGAGAACTAACAGCATCTCGCAAGGCAAAGGTCAAAAGCCAAGCCAGCTCCGTGTTGACCCGACGAGAGGGATTCGATATGCGTGCATTCACAATTCTGACTATCGCGGTCGCCGTTTCGTCGGCGGTCGCCGCTCAGCAGGCGCAACCGGCAGGCAGAGGACAGGCTGCCGCGCCAGCCGCGGCATCGGCGCCAGCGCCGAAGCGCGATATCACTGGCGTCTGGATGATGCGCAATCCCCCGGGCTCCAACCGCGCCTGGACCAATTTCACCTTCACGGATCCCAAGCTCGATCCGCCAGTGCTGACCGCATGGGGCGAGGCGCGGTTCAAGGAGGCCAAAGACTCGAACGGCGGCAACTACAGGCTCGACGAAACGAACGATCCAGTGCTCACGAAATGCTATCCGCCGGGAGTGCCGCGCGTGTACTTCCACCCCTACCCGTTCGAGGTGGTGCACACGCCGAAGGTCACGCTGCTCGTGTATGAGTACGACCACACGCTCCGGCGCGTGTTCACGGACGGCCGTAAACTGGTTCCCGACCAGCTCGACCCGCTTTGGATGGGCCATTCGGTCGGCCGATGGGACGGTAATGACTTCGTCGTAGAGACGATCGGCTTCAACGACAAGACATGGCTCGATCGTCTAGGCCACGCGCACAGCGAGCAGCTGAAGGTGACGGAGCGGTTCCGGCGCGTCGATCGCGATCACCTGGAGCTCGACATCACCATGGAAGACGACGTTCTACTATGAGCTTCGACCTCAGTGGGAGCTCGGCGAGATTTCTTGCTCCGGCGACTATCTGGACTGGTCGGCCGTCGAGGCGCGGCAGACCAAATAAGGCACAAGTCACAAGGCACAAATCACAAGGCACAAATCAACGAAGCCTTCAGCTTTGTGACTTGTGACCTGTGACTTGTGACTTGTGACTTGTGTGGCCTACGTTTTCAATCGCGGCAACAGTGCTAACGCGTTCTCGCGCTCGATGGCGCGCAGCTCCGCCTCGGCAAACCCGCCATTCTCCCGCAATCCTTTCGCAACCACTGCCGCCGAACCGCCGCCGAGCGGGTAATCCGTGCCGAAGACGATGTGATCGACCGGGACGAATTTCTTGAACGACGGCATCGTGTACGGATTGAAGGCCTGCGCGGTGTCGTAATAGAACCGCTGGAGTTCTGCCAGCGCGCCTTTCGGCAGCTTCTGATTCACGTTCGCCAAACGGCTCGTGATGAATGGGACAGTGCCGCCGCCGTGCAACCAGATGAAGCGAACGTCCGAGAAGCGGGCCGAGGCACCAGTCCGTTGCCCAGGTATTTCCCTTCGTAGCTGGAAAGCACGCCGATGCCATCCGCCTTCAAGGTAT
>JBMDXC010000721.1:0-6411 GCA_048594805.1 Candidatus Entotheonellaceae bacterium
GGCAGGTATTCCTGCTGCCACTGCCTGAATTCCTCGGTGCGGTTTACGGCCCGCAACAGCTCCGGTGGGGCTTGCAACTCCCTGAGTTCCTCCAGCGTTGTGCCCTCCTGCAGGCTTTTTAGAGCATCATAGATGGCCTTAACTGCTACAGCGTAGGTCGGGTTCCCCAGCATCAGAATCCGTACCCCGTTAGCAGTCAGAAAGGCTGTGTCGTTTCTCGCCTCTGGAGGAGGGTTGAGCACGCAGAGAGGGAGAGAGGTGGCCTGATGGACCGCGGCAATATCGGCACGACCGTGCGGGACGGCCGCCAGCATGAGGGCCTCGGCACCAGTGGTGGCGTATGCTCGGATGCGGTCTAAGGCTTCTTCCAGCGGGCATTCGGCCAGTGCGCTGGTGCGGGCCACGATCACCGTACTCGGATCGGTCCGGGCCGCGACCGCCGCGTGCAGTTTGCCCACCTGCTCTGCCGTCGATACCAGGCCCGGGTTCTGTACATTGAAGCGCTTGGGAACGACATTGTCCTCGATTTCTATGGCTGCTACCCCGGCGGCCTCCATCTCCTGTACCGTACGCCTGACATTGACCGCATTGCCGAAGCCGTCTTCCGCATCGACCATCAGGCTCACTGCCGCCATACGGGTAATGCGCCGGCAATGATCCACGACATCGGACATGTTGGACAGTACGATATCCGGGACCCCTAGGTTCGCCGCTTTGCCAACGGAACCGGACAGTACACACACCTCGTACCCCAGCATGTCGGCGATCCGTGCCGAGAGAGGATCGAAGATATTCGCTGCCAGGACACACGTCGCGCCAGAAATGACCCTGCGGAACCGCTCACGGGCACGGGACATAGGTTTCTCTCCTTTGCTACCAGCCGTAGCACAACATTACTGCCTCTATCCGGTCCTAGACCGGTAAAACAGGCTCAGTACGCTGCTCCGGCAACTGCACGTCAAAGGCATTGAGGAAGAAAGCGGTCTGGGCGTAGTGACCCATCAGCGCGGTCAGTTCTGTCAGGTGTTGGGCCCCAAACTGGTCCAGAGCCGCCTGGAATGTCTGCTGGCTGACCTTGTGGGTCTGGAAAAACTCTGTGGCGTAGTTGACCACGGCCGCTTCATCGGGGCTCATAGCCGGGAGGGGGCGGCGCTCCCGCAGCGCATCAATCAAGGCGTCGCTCACCCCGGCCTGGCGCGCGGCAGGCGCATGCGCGTTCCAGATATAGGGGCAGTCCATGGCCCGAGCCGTGGTGATGATGGCCAGTTCCTGGATTTTCTTGGGAAAGGTGGTCTCATACCGCAGATAATGGGTCACATGGTTGCGTCGGCGGGCCAGTTCCGGGCTGTTGATGGTAATCGACCCCGGACCAGTGGTGATGACACCGCCACTTTCAGCAGTCATCTCATCGAATGCCTCGCGAAATTGTTCCGGGACCTGGTCACGTGTCACCACTGGGAGACGTGCCATAACTCTCCTCCTCATGATGAAAACGGGGACACTTCCCCGTCGGCCTTTTGCCGTTGAAGTTATCTCACCCTGTTTAGGTTTGTGGGCATAAACCTGACCCATCCTTGTCCTATGCGACAAGGCATGCAGATGTCCCCCTCGACGCGCTACACCAGGTTCCAACGGGGATGTTTTTGCTTCTCTGCCTGCAAATAGTCGACGATCCAGTCCTGGACCGACTCAGCCAGATAAAACGTCGGCTTGAGAAGGTCCGCTTCGTCTGTGATGCGTCCCTCTGCCAGGGCCCGTGCCGCGATGGGGGTTCCAGGTAACATGTATACGCCGACCCGGAGATTGGCGATGGCTGGTTTGATACTCCGCAGGAAGTCCAGCTTTTCCTCCACCGTTGCCCTGGTTTCATCCGGTTCACCAAAGGTGACGGAGAGCGTGTAGTGCAGATCCTGCTCCTCACACAGACGGCAGGTCTCCAACATCGGCACCACCCGAGCCCCGAGCCCCGCGCCGTCATGCGGGTCGCCCCGCATACCACCCATGAGCACCAGCGCACAGCCGGCCTGCTTCATCAACCCGATCAGTTCGCGGTCGCAGCCAAAGGGGGCCAGACAGGTGTTCCAATGCACCTTGACGTGCGCCTCCAGCAAGGCCTGACACAGCGCCTTGGCATGGGGTAGAGGGACATTAAAACCGTTATCAATGAAGAAGACCTTGCGGAGCCCGTATCTTTGCTGCATGTCCTGCACATCCTGCACCACCGCGTCGATGGGCCGAATGACACGCCATGCCGCTGCATCGCTCTGGGCCTGCGCAGCCGAGGTGGGATAAGCAAAGCTGCCCAGCTTGGTCAATATCCCAATGCCAAAACCCGCCTGGGCATATTTCTGCATGTCCAGTTCTTCCAGGCGAGGCGGGGTGGTGAAGGCGGAGGCACAGCGGCCGCCGTTGACTATAATCTCACCGCTCTGGCGATACACCATGCCAGGCAGATCGTGGCAGGGCACGTCCGCGTCCAGTCTGTCGGCCAGTTGCACGAAGGCTTCAGCGGCATCCCCGGCCAGTCCAAAGTCGGGCTCCATATAGGCAAAGATCGCCTTTGGTAGTAGGCTAAAGGCCGGCCCGCCGCACACAATGGTAGCGCTGGTGAGCCCACGCACCTTGTCAATCACGGCCTTCGAGAAGGGCAAGGCCCATTGCGGATCCAGGTAGCTCCCGTTACTGATGTTACGGATGGAGAGGCCCACCAGCGCCGGACGAAACTCCCGGACAGCCTGCTCGACGTCGCCGAGCGGGTCTTCAGAGAACATCAGGTCCAGGGTTTTGACGGCGTGCGGTGAGGCGGCGAGGGCACCCGCCAGATACGCCAGCCCGATGGGCAGGGGCTGGGCCTGCATGCGGCTCATGCACCTATCGTACCGGTTCGTAGCAATGAGTAAGACACGCATAATTCCCTCCGAGTTCTCGCCACCCGCGATCGGGTGTATGCTCTTTGCGCGTGCATCAGTCCCCGATTATAGAAGTGGTGTCGAGGAATTGCAAAAGTCCTTGTCTCTACACCCTCATAGTTTCTGAAGGGACACGTTATGTCACACCGTATCCATCGTGCCATTGCCCTGCGAGAATCCGGCGTAACACAGGACAACGGCGTCGGTGATGCTATAATCCTCGTACTGTCTCATCCAGCATGGATAGTGTTTGCACACTCAGGCATGGAGGGCTCAGCATGCCGACACCCAATAAGACGTATCCCACACAACACATCGATGGTACCGTCCTGGTCGTCATGATGGACGTCGACCCGGCGCATGAAGACGAATTTAACCGCTGGTATAACGACGAGCACTTACCGGAGCGATTGGAGATTCCGGGCTACATCAGCGCCCGCCGCTTCAAACTAGAGGAGGGGGAAGGCGTGTTGCGCTACCTCTGCATCTGGGAGCTTGAGGACGGCAGCCCCCTGCACAGCGAGGCCTATAAAGCCCAACAACAACGCCCCAGCGAACTTCGCGACCGCGTCCATACCTACATTACCCAGCGGATGCGCGGCCTCTACAAGCAAATTTACCCACCCGTCGGGGCATTTGAAGATCATAGTGGCTTTCATCCAGAGTGATAGGAGGCATTAAATCAGAGGGTGCCGATCGATGGATGGTTCACCGAGAGCTTTGATACGACCGCCCTTCAGGAGGCAAGGCATTGCTGGAGGATCTGGGGATATTGAGGAGTGCGGTAGTGGCGCTCCATGTGCTGTGTGTGCCCAGGGCCGCGTTTTCCCCTGCTACGACTGCTGGCTCTCCTGACATAGATCATCTTACCGCGAGGTGTGCTTATGGCCCAATCCCATGCCCCCGTCCGTGCCCCCGAATTTCCCGAGGGCATGCAGTGGTTGAACACCGCCAGGCCCTTGCGCCTTGCCGATTTGCGTGGCAAGGTGGTGCTGCTGGATTTCTGGACCTACTGCTGCATCAACTGCATGCACATCATCCCGGCATTGACCGCACTCGAAAAGAAGTATGCCAGGGAACTGGTGGTCATTGGCGTGCATTCGGCGAAATTTCAGAACGAAGGCGATGTGGCCAATATCCGCCAGGCGATCTTGCGCTATGAGATCCAACATCCGGTGGTCAACGATCGCGATTTTCATATCTGGCGTCAATACGCGGTGCGGGCCTGGCCGACGCTGATGGTGGTCAGGCCCGATGGCTATGTTCTGGGTTACCTCTCTGGCGAAGGCCATCAGGAAGTCCTTGAACGCATCATCGATGAACTCATCGCTGAGGCCAGAAGCCAGGGTACCCTCAACGATACACCCCTGCACTTTGCGCTGGAAAAAGACAAGTACACCAGCGGCGCCCTCTCCTTCCCCGGCAAAGTCCTCGCCCATGCGCCTTCGCAGCGACTCTTTATCGCGGACTCCAACAACAACCGCATTGTCATAGCTGACCTCGATGGGCACGTGTTGGACATCGCCGGGAGTGGTACTCTTGGGAAGACCGACGGGGATTTTAACGTGGCCACATTCCACCATCCCCAGGGTATGGCCCTGGATGGTCATATCCTGTACATCGCCGATACCGAAAATCACCTGTTGCGTCGGCTCGACCTGCAAGCCCGTACCGTGACCGCGATTGCTGGGACTGGGGCACAGGCGCGCAGCGCCAATGTGCCTGGCACCGGCACAGAGGTGGCCCTCAATTCCCCTTGGGACTTGGCACTGATCGGTACGCAGTTGTTTATCGCCATGGCTGGCCCGCATCAGGTGTGGGTGATGAACCTGGAGACCTCGTACCTGGAACCATATGCCGGTAGTGGTCGGGAGGACATTGTTGATGGCCCGCGCCTGCAAGCCGCCATGGCCCAGCCGAGTGGCATCACCACCGACGGCACGCTCCTGTACGTGGCCGACAGTGAGACGAGTGCGATCCGTGCTGTCAGTCTTGGCATCAATGGCGTAGTACAGACCATCGTCGGCGAAGGGCTTTTTGAGTTCGGCGACAAAGACGGCATTGGCCAGGAGCAGGTGCGGCTGCAGCATCCCCTCGGGGTGACGTATCACGACAACATCCTTTACGTCGCCGACACCTACAACCATAAAATCAAAAAAATTGGCCCGGCGACAGCGACCACCTATCTGGGCAGCGGCAAGCCCGGGCGCCGCGATGGCCAGGAGCCGGAGTTTTACGAGCCCGGTGGCCTGAGCCTTGCAGCGGGCAAACTGTACATTGCTGATACCAACAACCACGCAATTCGTGTGGCGGACCTGGCAACTGGCGAGGTCTCGACGCTCGCCCTGCGCGGCCTGGCAGCACCAATGGCCGTGGCTGGTTTTAGCAGCATCAATTTCGAGGCTGACGAGGTCATCCAGGTCGCACCACAGAAGGTCAAGGCTGGGGTGGCAGGGAAGATGCTCATCAACCTGCAATTTCCCGAGGGTTATCATCTGAACCCACAAGCGCCGCTGCACTACAGCATCAGCATCAGTGGTGAGGGTGTGACCATTGCCGAGGCGGACCGCATGGGCCAGGCAATGGCACCGCCGCTGCCACTGACCATCCCTTTCCAGGCTGCCGCCGGTACACATCAAGCCACGGCTGCCATTGACGTGACCTTCTACTACTGCCGTAAGGATGACACCGGTGTGTGTGTCATCCAGTCGGTACGCTGGCAGGTACCGCTGCACATTGATCTCACAGGGAGTGCCAGCGAGGTCGTGGTAACATACAGAGCGCAGGCGCCAGCGGTGCAGAAGCAGTGGTAAAGAGCAATGTTTTATGACATGCTGCTCGCCTTGCTGACGAGCATTGACTGAGGGGACAGTTCTGTGGTATTTAGGCGGGTACTGATGACACTCCAGGTCACCTACCGTAGCGCACGGAAAATCAATGCCACCTGGCTCGTGCTAGGTGGCACCGGGGTAGAACTCCTCGGCGCGGCACTGTCATGATGCATGCTTCCTCTTCACGACTTTTAGCCCTGTGCTCGGTCTGCATCTACCTGTTTCTGTATGCTCCTCTGCTCGTCTTGATAGTGTTTTCGTTTACGCCATCCGAATACAGCGTACGCTGGGAGGGGTTCACGTGGCGCTGGTACCAGGCCGTGTGGCAGAATCAGCACATCCAGGAGGCGCTGCTCATGAGTCTGACCGTCGTCATTCCAGCCGTGCTGATCGCCACGGCCATCGGCACCATGACGGCACTGGCCCTGTATCGGGCCCGCTTCCCTGGCAAGGAGCTGTTGCAGAGTCTCCTCTACATCCCGCTGATCATGCCATCGCTCGTCATCGGCATCGCCCTGTTGCTCTTTTTTGTGGCCATCAACCTGCCGCTCGGGGTACTGACGATTATCTTGGCGCATGTTGCCTTCTCTATTCCGCTCACGACACTGGTCATCCTGGCTCGTATGCAGCGCCTTGACCCCACGCTGGAAGAGGCGGCCATGGATCTGGGA
>JBMDXC010000722.1:0-6518 GCA_048594805.1 Candidatus Entotheonellaceae bacterium
CCCCGCTGCCTATCCATCCCGACCTTGGGCATTTCAGCGGCAATGCGGCGGGCCAGCGTCTCATACTGCGGCTTGGGCTTCAGGCTTTGCATGCGCATCAAGTTCCAGGCAATCTTGAGATTATGACCGACTACCCCCCGGTTTTGTTGCCACATGTGGGTGGTGTCGTGCGACCAATCCTCGTGAAATTTCTCCTGGACAAAGAGGCTATGATCGTAGTCTGGAAAATATTGGGCAATCGTGTCAAACGTGTATTCCAAGAAATCGGCGTAGCGTCTCTCGCCAGTGGACAGGTAGAGGTTAATCAGGTAGGCCGGGGCGTGGTCGCCAACAGAGTTCCAGTTCTTTTTGGCTTTGTTTGCGCCCAGAGCATTGCTGCGCGGGTCAAGCGTAATCGGATCAAGGTGAGAGAAATAGCCGCCCTTGGACCTGTCCAGGAAAAAGCGGTCGAACAGGTCAACCGTTAACTCGGCATCTTGCAGAATGCGCGGGTCGCCGGTGATCCGATAGGTTTGCATAGGACCGGCCAGTGCGTAAATTTGCTCGTAGGCCGGAATAGCGTCAAAGTCATCACCGAATTCCGAGGCAAAAACTTTCGTCTCACGCTGCCCTTGGACATCAATGCCGTGATACCAGTAGACCACTTTCTCGTCGGGGTCATAAAAGCGCATGTGGTCGCGCAGATATTCGGTGCCCTTCTCCGCCCCTTCCAGGTAACGGTCATCGCCGGTCATCATGTAAGCCGAGGCAAAGCCGTAGACCAAGCGGGAGATGGTGTCGGTTTCCTGGCGATAGTTATCCGCTTCCTTTTCGCCGGTCAGGCGGATAGTGGTGCGGTAATTATTGTAATCAACCGGTTGGCCCTGGAATTGGGCCTTCAGGTAAAAGTCGGCAATGGCCGCCACCTGCTTGACCCACCAATCCTGCCGTTCAAAGACATAGTTATCTTCTCTGCGGCCAGGAAAGATCATAAACTGCGCTTCATAAGTGAACCCATCATGTTCGGGATAATAAATCCCGTACACAAACAGGTAGCGACCGGGCACCAACAGCTCCCGCATCTGATCCGGACTGGTCCAGGTGCGCGGTTCATTCAGGTTGTTCGCAATCCAACCATAGGTATTCGCGGCGAATTTGACCTGAAAATCCCGGCCATCGGTGGTTTTGAGGCCAAAAGTATCTTTATCTCGGCTATATTCGGTCACATACCCGGCAATAGTGTCCGAGAACGAGAAGCATATAGAGTCCATAGGACTACCTTCTTCAGGCCATCTGGCCTGCTGCATTGTCCTGACTTGTACAGCCTCCGATCCATCGTCTCCGTGTTGGCCAGCACTGCATCTGTGATCCTCTTGATGCCGCACTTATTGTCCACACCTGATGCCGATCATTTCAGGGTGCACATCTCCTTCCAGGACTACATCGATGAGGAACGGACCCTTGTGAGCCAACGCCTGTCGGATGGCTGGAGCCACTTCCTCCGGTTTCTCCACCCGAATCCCTTGGACACCCATTGAACGGGCCATCTCGTCAAAGCGCATGGCGGGGCTGGACAAATCGAAACTCAGCGGGAACTCATGCTCCGGTATCTGCCACTCCTGCCAGTAGGCGTGAATGTTCACCTGTAGTAACCGGTATGAACGGTTATTACAGATGACAAATTTGGCGTCCACATTGTGCCGCGCTGCCGACCAGAGTGCTTGGATGGTGTACATAGCGCCGCCGTCACCCGTAAATCCGATCACGGGCTTGTCGGGATTGGCGAGTTTGACCCCAATCGCCCCCGGAATCCCCACGCCCAGCGAGCCGCCACGAGTGAGGAAGTAGTGCTCCGATGTGGTTGGAGGGTAGTATCGGTCAATTGCAGGAGAACTGGTCAGTGCTTCATCAAAAATGATCGTCTCCGCTGGTAATTGCACCGCCAATTCTTCCATGAAACGTGAAAAATGCAAGGGTACGGCATCCCGCAGGCCCTTATCACGCTCCAACTGACTGCTTCGCTTTGTCTCTTTGGCTTTTGCAATCTCAGCGGTGCGCGCTTTGGCCGCTGCTTGCTGCGCGGGCGTCATGATTGCTTCAAGAGCACTCGCCAGTTTGGCCAGGGTCAGTTTCGGATCGCTGACCAACCCCATATCGACGGGATGGTTTTTCGCAATCTCATACGCATTAAGATCGATGTGGATCACCTTTGCCCCGGGCGCAAAGATATTGCCCAGTTCAGGAAACACCTCGGGCAACAGGTAGGTTCCACACACCAGGTTGACATCCCCCTTCGAAGTAATAGGCAGACTTTGCGAGGCGAACATATGCCCAGTCGACCCCTGATAGAGGGGATGGGCATGGCTCATGTTGACTTCCCCAGCATCCGCTTCCCATACCTCTGCACCCAGCAGTTCCGCAACCTGAGTCAGTTCCGCCTGCGCTCCCGAAAAAGCCACCCCATCTCCCATCAAGATCATAGGCGTGCGAGCCTGCGCGAGGAGAACGGCGACAGCTTGTAAGGACTCCTCGTCGGGTACTACTCTGGTGGAGGGAAATGAGGTGGGTCTCACCTCTTCAACAATGGGGGCATCGAGAATATCCTGGGGCAAGCAGACGTACACAGGTCCCATCGGCGGAGTCGCGGCAATTTTGATGGCTCGGCGCAACACCCGGAGAAGCGAGGAGGGGTCCGTGACCATCGTTGCCCACTTCGTCACAGGCGCTGCACACGCCACCAAATCGCCCGCCATTTGCGCATCCATGGCCTGGTATTTGACCCCTGCATCGCCGCCTATCACCACCAGTGGGGAATGTCCCCGCTTGGCCTGATACAGCGCTCCAATGGCATTGCCCAGGCCGGGTGTGCTGTGTATCTGCACAAGGGTCGGCCTCTTGGTGGCGCGCGCATACCCGTCCGCCGCCATAACGGCGATGGTCTCTTGCAGCGTCAAGATATATTTCATCTCTGGGTAGTTCCAGAGGGCATCAAGAAAGCCTTGCTCCACGGTCCCCGGATTGCCGAACATATAATGCAGACCATCGGCAAGGAATTGCTCGATGATTGCAAAGCGGCCGGTCTTATTCGCCATGTCTTTCGACTCCTACTACGGTGGCCCCTATCTATCAGCACTTATGTACTAGATGATTTCGGAGCACCCATTGCACCGCACGTCCTGTGCTTGCTCCTCACGCGTTTAACGCCACCCGCGCTCTCCGTCGGGCCCAGGTTGCCGCCTTACAGTGATCATGGTGATATCGTCAAACTGGGTGGCCGTGCCAATGTGGGTGCACAGGCTCTCGTCGATACGATTCATTAACGCTGCCGCAGAAGCGGCCGGCTGCTCGAGCAGTTGCAGTAGGCGCTCTTCAGTGAAGAAACTGCCGTCTGACGCATGGGCTTCGGTGACTCCATCCGTGAAGGCGAACAGCACATCTCCCGGTTCTAAATCGACCTGCTGCACTTTCCATTCGATGACCGGGAACATACCGACCGCTGGGCCGGTGGGCCGGAGGCGCACCTTCACGCCCGTTGACCCAATGATGACGGGGGGATTGTGCCCACAGTTCACATAGGCAAGCTGGCCGCTGGCCAAGTCCAGCACACCGTAGAACAGCGTGACAAACATATTTGAATTGTTGTGATTCCGCAAAATATACTCGTTGGTCAGTGCGACAGGGTACTCGACGCGCATCGCATGGCTCTCGTGCAGTCCGGCAAAGGCTCGGATCAGGCTGCGAGAGAGCGCCATGAAAAGCGCCGCCCCTACCCCCTTGTCACACACGTCGGCGATGATCAGGCAGACCTTGGTCCTGCCTTCGATATAGAAAGCGTCGTAGAAATCCCCTGCCACCTTGCGCGCTGGATGGAAGCCGGCAGTGATCTCCCAGCCAGAGGGCTGAGGGATCTCACTGGGTAAGAAATTAGTCTGAATTTGTTGGCCGATTTGTAAGTCGTGCTCATAAATCAGGAGTTCTTTCTGGCGCTCCAGGAGGATCCGGTTGTTCAGGGCGACTGCGGCCTGGGAAGCCAACGCCTCAACCAGCTGCTGCCTATAGGAGTCAAAGGGGATCACTTGACCAGTCTGGGAGTCTTGGGCATTGAGCAGTTGCAGCACTCCTATCACTTCGCCTTCATGATTTTTGAGCGGAGTGGTGAGCGTAGAAATAGAACGGTAACGATTGCGTTGGTCAAATGCCCTGGTTCCAGAAAAGTCGAAATCCGTCTCCTGATAGATATCGGAGATATGGACTGAGCGACCGCACAGGGCAGCGTAGGAAGCAATATTGTGGTAGTTAGGGTTCCCCGTTGTCGTCTCGTAGAGAGGGACAGATGGGTAAGGGACCACATTGTTCGTAGTCCCACCCATTGCGATATTCAACGAATCGTTGCGTACGATGGCGAATTTGAGGCGGTTGTCTTCGTGCAGATAAAGGGTACCACCATCTGCATTGCAGACCGACTTGGCCTGAATCAGGATGCTCTCTAACAGCTTATCAAAGTTCTTCTCCGCCGAGAGTGCAATGCCTATGGGGAGAATGACATGGAGTAAATCATCGGCAAGCTTATCACTTTGCAAATTATTTGCTGATGCGGTATTTGCGCCACTCTGTACCATGTAAGGATCTCCTCTTGTGAGCCGCTCCTCCGGCACGTTCAATGAATCGGCGTGTGGCGCAGGGTCGAAGTGTGACCAGAGACGAGCAGCGCCGCCTCTGTTACAAACCCGCTCCCGTACCTAGAGCAGAGGCGCAGCGAAGCCTGTACCTTACCTAACTTCTCCACCGGCGCTTCCATGCCGCACCATGTCACACCGCCCTGTATGGGACTCTGTTATGGCACCAGAGCCTGCGAGGAAAATGGTATCAAAGGTATGCCTGTTTCGACCTGTGACACACACCAATCCATTGAGCGAGGGACCTTGTGTAGTGAGTGCTTATGGTAGAGAAGAAGTATTCTAGGTACAAGTACTTTTTTTGACAGGGAACAAATACATATGACCTAAAATCCATGCATGATGCATATCCTGCATCCTTTTGAAACTAGCTAATGCTTCTTGGTAATTCCATTAGAACTTCTAGTTTAAAAATGGAAGGGTGATAAATTCAACTAGTTATGCTCGCCAGGATCGAGATATAGTACACACTTAACTGAAATCACAAAAAACAATTAATTAACGCTTCCTTTTTGTCAGTGCCAGCGCCAGTTACCCGTCTCGTATGGGCGACGTGATCATCCCTCCTGCCCTCCGTGAGGACCAATGGGCGTGGTCTAGCGCACTCCCTCGCTACCGGCGAAGGCCCGACACTGGATAGCACAGTAGACATGACAGGCCTGGTAGCTGACGGCGACGTGATACCCGTCGGTCTGAGCATTGCGCCCATGCCTGGCACAGGCCTGTGGAACTACTCAGCCAGATCACCCGTGCCATCGGCGAACGCCAGAATCCACCCGGCATCTTCCAAGTGTTCGTCCGCACCCTCAAAGACCAGCTATTCCTGGATTTCAGTGGCGTATGTATTTATGACGCCCCTGGAAACGCGCTCACGGTCACTCCATGTATAACCCTACTATCTCAGAGCCTTCTTGGCATTGGGAACACCTCCCGGTCTCGACTCCGTGTTGCCAGATGCCTATCCCCTGGGCTGCCCCATGGCAATGAGCTGCGCACGCGCTCGCGAGGCCTCGTCAGTCCACGGAAAATGCTCAACGAGATCCTGCAGGCGTGCCTGGGCCATAGCGGACTGCTGCAGCTCCAGATACCCGTGGGCCTCCTTGTACATGGCGGCGGGAACCTTATCACCCCGTGGATACTGCGCCCTCACCTTCTCGAACGCCTCCACAGCTTGCCTGAGATCCTGTCTGGCCCGGTCTATCTGCCCATTGCTCTGCAAGGTGGATGCCTGTCGCAGGTACGCTTCACCGATCCCATACTGCGCGTTATCTGCCAGCTCGTGCCTGGGGAAGCGCTGCACCACCTTGTGAAATCCTTGGATCGCCTGCAGATACTGCCCTTGACTCAACTTGCTATAGGCGGCTTGATACATGCCGCGACAGCGCCGGTCACGCCGCTCGAGCCAGCCTGCCACCGTCAGCCAGATGAGGCCCTCTATGCTTAAGATCAGCACAGGACCAATGATGAAGACCCACAGCGTCCCGGTCGTACGCTCAATGCGCGCAAAGAATCCGACGCCCAGCGCAAAGAGGCAGAGCGCGGCGAGTCCGAGCATCACGCCGAGTCCCCACCCTGGAGCACGCTGCATCAGGACGACCAGCGCATGGAACACACGCAGCGGCGCGGCGACAAACGCTATATAGAGTGGGTGCCGCTTGATCCGTGTAGCGCTGTCGCGAAAGAGCGCGAGCACACAGTTCTGGAACACTCGGAGGGCCACTGCCACGATCTCCAGGAGTACCAGGGCAGGAATGTCGCGTGTCAGGCGCTCCGCACCCACCTGGTAACTCTGCTTAAAGAATCTTCCCAGGGCCGTGTGCGAAGGCCGTGGTGCAACATCGTCTGGGATGGCCAATGAGGCCA
>JBMDXC010000723.1:0-10475 GCA_048594805.1 Candidatus Entotheonellaceae bacterium
AGCTCGATGCCCCACATCAGACCCATGCCCCGCACCGCGCTGACGTGAGCGTGGGAGGACGCGAGCGTGTGCAGCGCCTGGCCGTATCCATCCTTCTTTCTCAAGGACTGGTTCGTGCAAAAGCGATTCTGCCTGTGGACGCCAAAGGCCAACTATCCAGCTTTGTACGGGAACACTGAATCCCTGCTTTCGTCTTCTCGCCACATTGCTGCCAATCTTTCTGTGCACCAACTCGCGTAGAATTGCTTTCAAGCGTCCCCGATGGAGTCTTAAGTCAAATGCCAGGGAAGAGGCAAACTCCCAAAGGCGCTGGTCGAGGAAAGGAGAACGGGCTTCTAATCCATAATACATCGTGGCGCCATCTACTTTTGTCATGTATTCACCAATAAATTGAGACCTGCGCTCATAATCTAGACAATCCACTAAAACTCGCTGCCCAGACTCTGTTGAACAAGATAATTGGGGACGATGATCCAGGAGACTCTGGAGACGCTCGCCAAGCAGTCCCTTATCAGCATACATGGCCAGACCATCGGAGTAAGCGAGGAAAGCACCTAAGCCACCTGTGGCATAGTCGAATAAGGCCGCCGCGCGACGTAGCGGTCCGTAGCGTGGAAATGCCGGCCGGACAGTGAGCCAGCCCTGTTGCATAACAGAAGGAACTCTAGAAGAGAGCTTGCTAGCGAGCCACAGGTGACGATGACGCGGATAACCTAAAAAAACGTCGTCTCCGCCATCTCCGGTCAATAAGACCTTGGCTGATGAGGCGACGGCACGCGATGCTCTAAGCATGCCCAATGCCGAGGCGCAGGCAAAGGGCTCCGCGTAGGCCGATGCAAGCGCCTCAATCTCCGAGGCGTTCCCTTCAGACATCTCCAAGACCTGATGTTGGATGCCAAGGCGCCGTGCGGTGACACGAGCAGCCCAGGTTTCATCTGAGGCATCATCAGGAGTTCCAATAGTGTAAGCTGTAATGTCTCCACCAAGCTTGGTTATCGCCCAACAGATTAAGCTCGAGTCAATGCCTCCGCTCAGCAACGCCCCAACGGGGACATCTGCGTGCAGACGAGCTTGTACAGCACCCAGTAAAAGATGTTCCGTCTCCTCAACTGCGTCCTGAAAAGAGCAGGTGTGTGATACGGCAGCATCTGGTGGTCTCCAGTACTCGCGTTGGCACAGGACACCATTGGACCATTCGATAATCGACGCTGCCGGGACTTTTAGAGCTCCACGATAGATCGAACGTTCCTCTGAAACAAATCCCAGTTCAAGAAAATCCAGTACAGCATTTTCGTCGTAATCGTTGACGTATCCTGCTACACGAAGCGCCCGCACAGTCGAGGCGAAAGCAATAACATCATGGCGCACAGCAAAAACGAGGGGTTTTACCCCCAAACGATCACGCACAAGGTAGAGCGTACGAGTACGATTGTCCCAGAGACCAAACGCGAACATGCCCTGCAGTTGGGTGACGAGTTGATCAAGCCCCCAGGCCTGATACCCGTGCACAAGCACCTCAGTATCAGTATTGCTATGAAAAACGTAGCCTTGTGCTATCAAATCCTTGCGTAACTCGCGATAATTGTAAATGGCGCCGTTGAAGACGACGCCTACTAAACGGTCTGTGGAGACCATCGGTTGGCGTCCCGCGTCGCTTAAGTCGAAAATCGCTAAGCGCCGATGTCCAAGTACGACCCCCTCCCAACTTTCAATGCCTTCACTATCGGGACCTCTCCGTGTCAGGGCACACGTCATTTTACGTATCGCCTCTTCTGCAGCGATACGATTGCTATTACCAACTATCCCAGCAATCCCACACATCAGATATCTCTTTTCTTAAACATACGCTGGGTAACGCAGTCGAGTCGCTGAGTTTCCGAGGCGTCCTCTCTCCCAAGTGGTCGATACCGTGACTAAGGCCTAAATTGGCTCCTACAGGAATGGCTCGGAAGTCTGCCCGCAGTACAAAAGCGTGTTTCTCATCGCAACAACCCTTGGCGTTGCAGTTCACTCCAGGCGCTACCAACGCTATCACGTGTGTCGCATTGCGCCTGCACCCAGGACACCAGCTCGGTTACGCCTTGGTGGAACACACGCTGGGGCTGCCATTGCAGTAACCGTTGCGCTTTGCTGATGTCCGCAAAGCAGTGGCGAATATCCCCGCGGCGATATTTACCAACAATCTGCGGGGCAATGTCTTTATCGAGTGCGAGCGCCAGGCTCTCGGCAATGTCACGCACTGACAGGGCTTCGCCAGAACCGATATTGATCGCCTCCCCAGCCACGGGCTGTTCGGCTGCCACCACCACGGCGCGGGCCACGTCGTTCACGTGCACAAAGTCACGCTGCTGTCTGCCGTCCTCAAAAACCAATGGCGGGCGATCGTTGAGCAAGCGGGCACAGAAAATCGCCGCAACACCCGTATAAGGATTGGCAAGGGCCTGACGGGAGCCGTAAACATTGAAAAAGCGCAGGGCCGTGGTGGGGATACCATAGGCTGTCCCGATGCATAAACACATCTCTTCCTGATCGCGTTTGTTGATAGCATAGATTGACGTTGGCTGCAGCGGTTTATCTTCGGGTGTGGGGATGGGTTCGAGGGGGACTCCGTCACCGTCGTACACTTCCCAGTCGCCAGCCGCCATCTGTGCTTCTGAGCGCAGGTGGGGCGCCACACACCGGCTGTCGCGGGTGCGATAGAGCCCTTCACCATACACCGACATGGAGGATGCCACCACCAGACTGTGTAAACGGGTTTTGCGATCAATGAGCGTTTGCAGCAAGGTCGCTGTGCCCAGCGTATTAGTGGTGCAGTACTGTGTTACCTGGTACATGGATTGCCCTACCCCAACCGCCGCCGCCAGGTGAACCACACTCTCCACGCCATCAAGGGCCTGTGCCACCATGTCTGCCTCTTCAATCCGCCCTACCACTAGTTCAGCGCGGGGGTCGAGATAGGCAGGACGCTGCGGGGTGGGTCCGTGGACCTGTGGCACTAAAGCATCCAACACGCGCACCGTATGGCCGCGAGCCAGGAGACAATCAACTGTATGCGAGCCAATAAAACCCGCACCGCCAATGACCAGTGTATGCATAATCTCCCTTCTCTTTGCCTCCTGAACGCTCTTGTCAGAACACTCTGGCGACGTTAGGCGACTTCAGGAAGCCGAGGCACAAGTCAGATCACGGTAGTTGCCTGTCTGGCCCCCGCTGCTGACACAGGGAGGCTATCGTGGCAGCGACACGCTCTGCGGCATGGCCGTCGCGCGGACCACACTCTTGCGCTGCCGTATAGGCACGCTTATCCCGATCCAGGTGCGGCTCACAGAGATAAGCATTGATGTGCGCTTCGAGGTCCGTAAAGGACCGCGCTACCCGCACCCCCCCGAGGGTGAGCATTTTTTTGATATGAATGAAATCCAGGCCACGTCGTGCTGACAGATCGTAGGGCAGTTCCTCTGCACCGTCGAATCCCACACTAATGACCGGGCAATCCACTATGCAGGCCTCTAGACATAACGTTGAGCCCACGCTCAGACACATGGCACTTCCAGCCAGCAGGCTGGCTAAGGTGTACATATCGCTTTTTGGGAGGTCCCACGCGAGTTGCTCAGAGAGCACTGGGGGCATATCGAGCGCCACCTGCGGCCCCGTGAGCGCCTGCAATCTGGCGAGTTCCTCACGATCATGGGCATAGACACCGCGTATCGTCTGCGGATGCGGACGAATCACCAGTGAGCAGGGCGTGGCAAAGGCCCGCGCACGGATTTTTTCCACGAGCCAGGTGATCACGTCAAGTTCACGGGGAGCGGAGTACGGTGCCACCATACCGTAGAGCAGGTACGGCTGGGTGTGGGGTAACCCAAGGCGCTGCAGTACTACCTCACGCGGTATAAAATGCTCTGTCTGAGTGTACACATCGAAATGGGGAACGCCACACTCGTAAATACGCTCGCGGGGAAAGTGATAGAGGGTCGTCATCTCCTCCGTCATGATTGGTCCCCAGGAGATGAAGGAAGCAGGCATCATCAAAGGGATGCCTTTGGAGGTGATGTTGTCCCAACTGAGCATTTGACAGATGACCGGAATACCGAGATCGCGAGCATGCACCATGTAGACCGTTTCCTGCGTGCCAAAAGGGTTGGGAAGCACGAGGCAATCCGGGCGCAGAGCACGCAGCAGCCGGGCAATAGGCTTGGAGCGATTGACCCGACGCTCGAACCCACGGACACAGGCGCGGAACCAGGGATATGGGGCCAGATGACTATTGATGTACTCCATAGCTACACGAAACAACCAGGAACGATACGCAAAAGACTGCGCATGTTTGGTCCGCAAAGCCACGTTACCCATGACGTCATCGAGCAAATAGGGCCGATAGGCACGAAACCAATCGGCGATACGACCCGTACTTTGGGGTTCCTGATAGAGGGCAACGTGTTCCTGTTGACACTCCTCTTGAAAGTAGGACTCACTGGCATTGGGACTAATCGCTGTGACACGGAAACCCTGTTCAATGAGCTGCCTGGCGACGCCGCTCCGTAGCACCATCCGGGCCATAAAGCCATGTGTGAATACAAAGGCAATATGGCCTTGTGTGCTAGTAGAGTGGGCCTCTCTCAATGTTGTCTCAGACAACTCTCGGCTTCCAAAAGCCACCATAGCGGTCTCCCTTCCCCTCCTCAATGTCCTGGCGCTACCGAGACCGCCGACCCCGGCACAGCCGTGAGCAGCTCCGTCAGGCGCCGGGCCAGTATGCATTCGGTTTTGGCCATCGATTCCACAGTGCCCCCGCCAATATGGGGGGTGATGATCAGGTTTGAGTGCTGACGGGCATAGACTACCAGTGGATGTTCGGCCATGCCCGTGGCCTTTTCATCTCCCAGCACGTCTAGCGCGGCGCCAGCAATGTGGCCTTGTTGGAGCGCCGCCAACAGGGCCTCCTCGTCGACCAGTTCACCCCGGGAGGTGTTGATAAACCACGCACCACGCCGCATCGCGGCAAACTGTGCCCGGCCAAAGAACCCTAGCGTAGCGGCATCCAGATTGACGTGCAGCGTGACGATCTCAGCAGCCAGTAACAACTCCTCCAGCGGTACCAACGTCACTTCTGGCGCCACGTCGTGTGGCGTCACGTACGGGTCTGCGGCCAGCACGCGGGCGTCAAAGGCGTGCACATAGCGGGCGACGATGCGCCCGAGCCGACCATAACCCACCACCCCCACGGTCTTCTCGTGCAGTTCATGGCCACGGAAGAGGTCGCGGTTCCAGCCGCCATCGTGCACGTGTGTGATGGCCGCGTGCGCCCGGCGCAGCAGCGCCAGTATCAGCAGCAGGGTATGTTCGGCAGTGGCGCGCACCTCACGCAAAAAAGCCCGTTCATCGCGCAGCGAGAGGACACGAATCCCCCGCCGGGCTGCAGCTTCTAGATCAATATGATTGAGTCCCGTTGTGGGTGTGATAATGGTGTGCAAGCGCGGTGCTGCCGCCAGCACCTCCGCGTCGATGCGGTGACGCAGCCGGATCCACAAAATCTCCGCCGGCGCCGCAGCCGCCAGCAGTGTCGGACGATCCATGTCACCCCACACCACCGGCCCGAGCTGGGCCAGCAGTGCCGCCGCTTCAGGGCTAAACCCCTGCGACTCAGTCACCAGAATGTGCGGCATGAGCGAGGCTGCCATAGCGCAGGATTTGCGCAGCGAGGAACAGATCAAAGGGTGTATCGATGTTGCAGGCACGCTCCATCGGTACCAGCCAGGCACGACAGTCCTGGCCTTTGAGGGAATGCTGCAGCATCAAGACGTCGCGTTTCGTGAGGTAAACCGACCCTTCGCGCAGGTACATCTTGACGAGATCCTGGCGCCGCTGTCCCTCCCACTGTTCTGCGAAAGGCGGGTCAATCACGCGGCCATCTGCGTCAAGGAATTTCATCCGTGCCGGATGCTTCTCTCCAACATCGACAAAGGAGATGACGGCATCGGCACCAGTCTGTTCCAGCAATGTAATGGCGCCATCAATGTCCTCGGGACGGCGCAGCGGTGTGGTCGGCTGCAGCGTGAAGATGGCGTCATAGTACTCGCCGCTGGCTTCGAGCTTCCGCACCACGTCTTGCAGCACAGGAATAGTAGGCGTATCGTCGTGAGCCAGTTCGGGGGGGCGGAGAAAGGGCACATCCAGGCCCCAGGCACGTCCGACCTCGGCGATCTTCTCGTCATCAGTGGAGAGCACCGTACGCGTCAGGCGCCGTGCGGCGAGCGCCGCTTGGGCAGTGTAGGCCAGCAGCGGCTTGCCGAGTAAAGGCACAATGTTTTTGCGCGGGATGCCTTTGGAGCCGCCGCGCGCGGTCACAACCCCAAGCACGCGCATCACTGTCCTCCCGCAAACCCTAACGGAGTACCGTTAGCCGCAGTGTAGGCCAGAGCGAGGTCCTCTGAGGTCTCGCTCACGCCCGGCTCTGCCTCGTCCACAGTGTAGTACAGCCGTTTCTGCACATAGGGCGTGAGTCGCGCCAGGGCATCCGCCAGGCGCGTTGCCACATGGCCATCGCCATAGAGCGTGCTCGGCGCATAGTGCCCGTGGGCCAGTTGGGCACGGATGGCGTTCACAATGACATCAGTCTCGGGTGGTACAGGGGTCACATGCTCGTCCCTTTCACGTCCGTCCTGACGCCGCCCTACGAGCACCACGGGGGTGCCAAAGAAGCTGGCATCGCGCACGAAGCTGCTCGAATTCCCTACAGCACAGGCAGTGCGTGCCAGCACTTTGAGATACTGTTCTGGCTCGAGGTTGGTCAGTGTCCGTAGCCAGGTCGGTTTCAGGCGGTCGCGCAGCAGGCGAATAGCTTTGTTAACGTGGTCCGATCCAGCGTCGATGTTCGGCCACAGTAAGATGGTGGGGCATTGCATCACATGCAGAGCAGTGAGCAGCGCTTCCATCTGCTGGTATTCGCTGCCGTATTCGGTGGTAGTAGGGTGAAAGACGACCAGCAAGAAGGGACGCGAGACGTCGATGCAGGCGCCGCTGCCGCCGGCATTGACCACCTCAGACGTGAGCGTGCGGTCGAGACGGTGCGCAATGTCGCTACTGGGGCAGCCGATGGTGAGAATGGTATCAGGACGTTCACCCATGCGCTGCAAGTAGGCGGCAGAGCGCACTGTGCTGGGGAAATGATAGTGGGCGAACTTGCTGATCGCATGCCGGGCGCTTTCGTCAATGGACCCGGAGACTTCCCCCCCCTGAATATGGGCAATGCAAAGGTTCATATAGGCTGCGGCCAGGACGGCTGACAGGGCTTCATAGCGATCGCCAATGAGTAACACCAGGTCTGGCTTAAGGCGCTGAAATTCGCTGGCAAATTCCACCACGCCAAAGCCGACCGATTTGGCCATAGTGGCTGGAGTGGAGCCTTCCAGCTCCATATATATCTCGCCGTGGACATCGAAGCCGTCTTGTCGCACGATTTGCACGGGCTGTTTAAAACGCTCCAGAACCATCGTGCCAGCGGCAAGCACCTGCAGTTCGAGATCCGGATGAGCAGCAATCGCTTGCATCACTGGTTTCATACGCCCATAGTTGGCTCGGTCTACCAGCACGACGCAGACCTTGCGTCGCTTCCCTTGCATTATGGCTCTCCTTCTTCCAGGGGGCGCAGCACTGTCCTGCGCAGCACCTCAAGTGTGGCCGCCTGGCGCGTCTTTGCAGTCAATACGGCGGATGGCAAAGAGGTCACTCCCAGGGATATTACTGCCAACTTCGGTGCAGAAGGCACAGGTGACGCCCAGAGCGCGCAGGTGGGTAATGGTCTGCGTATCGAAGGTATCAGTTTTGCCGTACGGATAACTAAAAGGCCAGTCTGCCTGAGGGTGGAGATTGGCCTGTACGAGCTGTTGACAGGTACGCACATCCCACTCCAGGTCTGCCGGCGACAATGTGGCGAGAGGCTGGTGCCGATGCGAATGCCCTCCGAGCACCATGCCAGCGTCTTGCATGGCGCGGGCTTCCTCCCAACTAATATACCAATTAGGAGCAAAACTGGCTTCTGGGGCGATGTAGTCTGTAAACAGGCTGCGTACCACCTGATCTCGCATGTCGGCTGTCAACACAAAGTTGAAGAGATACTTGAAGGCGGCGACCTCTGGTGTATCCCATCGGTAGGTGCGCTGTGCCACCTGCGGATCAATCTGGAGCATGGTATCCGGGAAGGTAGTGAGGGTACGCAAGCGCTGGACAAAGGCCTGCTGATACTCGGCAAAGTCAAGCGTAGCCATGAGCACATGGCTCATATGCACAGAGGCCACGTGCTGCTCCTGCACACAGGAGGTGATGAGGAAAAAGACCCCCTGGATGCCGTGCTCGACCAGCAGTGGCGTCACCTCAGTGTAGTGCTCTTTCAAGCCATCGTCGAAGGTTAACAGGCACAGATCACGCCTGGGTATGTACGTACCCTCCATAAAGGCCAGCGCTGTTTCCAGTGTAGCCAGCTCGTAGTGCTCACGCAGGGCGCAGAGTTGCTGGCGAAAGGTGCTGGTGAGCATGCCTTTGAGACGCGGCCATGGGGTGTTCGGCAAGTCACGCACGTAATGGTACATCACAACATGTAAAACGGCTGGCATCGTCATATTCAGGGATTAGTGATTGATGGTTTGTACTCAGTTGGGGCGATCCTGGTCAGCATCGGATTTGGTCCAGTACCACGGGCACTGGACCTCGGCAGCACATGCGAGGACGTCGGCTGGGGCAAAGACAGCACTGACGATGCGCCCGCCTTTGCCGTCCAGCGGTTGAAAACGGGCTGGCATGGCCAGGCCATCAGCACAGTGATCAACCGCGTGAAAACCTGTCTCATGCAGCCAGGAGCTAATGCCGCCGTGATAGCCGTAGTAATCTGCACCGATAGCATCTGCCTCGCGTAATTCTTGCCAGAAACACGCCAGCAACGCCTCCGCATTGGCACGGGAAGCGGGAAGAAATTCCACCAGTCGACCAATGCGATCCACGGGCTCGCGTCCTTGCGGGGTGGCGTGGTAGATAGTCTCCAGGCGCCAGACGGCCAGGCCAGTACGCTTGCCCTCACGGACGGTAAGAATACGATAGGTAAAATCCGGGTGACTCTGATAACGCCAGCGCAAGTACGCTGTGTCGCGTGCTGCCCCGACCGTGCATGCGGCCCACCGCGGCCAGTCTTGTGTATCCCAGTTGGCGGGAATAGTCGTCCCATGCGGGCCAGCTTTGTCGAGGCTCTGCTGGTAACGCAACGCCTTAGCCAAGGCATGTGCGC
Organism: Candidatus Entotheonellaceae bacterium; assembly: GCA_048594805.1. Taxonomy (GTDB): domain Bacteria; phylum Tectomicrobia; class Entotheonellia; order Entotheonellales; family Entotheonellaceae; genus SXND01. The sequence continues at coordinate 9,278 of JBMDXC010000723.1, forward strand.
GCGCTGCCGGCCAGTCGGGATAGGCCAGACGCAGCAGATGGGTAGCCCGTTCCACAGCGTCCGGGAAGATGACTACGTGCCGCGGGATGGTCTCCAGCACGCGAGCGCGCAAGGCGGTATACAGCGGCACTGCCGTCGTGCTGACGCCGAAAGCGATGGTGACGTTGAAGAAAGGCTGGCGAAACATATTGAGCAGCCGCACGGCCAGGGCGCCACGGCGATAGTCCGGGCGCACCATGTAATTCGCCAGCCACACACCTGAGGAAGTGCGGCCAAAGCAATTCATCACGAAGGGCACACCGCCGAGGATACCCACCACTTCGCCGTGGTCTTCAGCCAGGGCAAAGCTGTAGCCGTCGCGCGGCCAGATCTCGCGCCGGCCAAAGGTCCAATAGAACAGCGACCGCTGGCGCACGTAGACGTGATCCTTGGCCCAGTACGCGTCGAGAAAGGCGCTCAGGCGTGGATAGTCATCCAGCCGCGCGTAACGAACCTCCAGACTCATGTGCGTGTGCCTGTGACAGCGCCCTGCTCTTCCAGCCAGGAGATAATGCGCTCGACTGAGGTGAGCTGTTCCATGGTTTCCGGGCTGACCTGGACGTGGAATTCCTCTTCCAGCATGAGCATCAGCTGCAGGTGCTTGAGGGAATCCCACTCCGACAGCGTTTCGGCGGACGTCATAGGCGTGATATCACCCTCTGAGCGAGCAAAAAGATCGGCAAGGAGGCGCTGCAGACGTGGTAGAACGCTAGTCATCGGCTCAACACTCCTTCACAAGTCGTGAGGCGAATCCAAGGCGGACAGGTGATATCCTGTGTTGCCAGGTCCAGGGCCCACAGGGTACTGCCGTCTCGCTCGGCAAGGGCCTTCATGTGGTGTTCAGCGTAGCAATTGCAGGCCGGGGCATTCTTTTTCGTGGGGATAAACCAACCCTGTACCTGCCGTAATTGCCGTGTCCGCGCACGCTCGACGAGAAACGACAGGATAGAGGTTTCCACGCCCCGGCTAATCACCCGACAGCTCAGCAGGAAAGTGTCAATATCGCTCACGTCATCCTCATCATGGACGATGACCACCCCCACTATGCCGTTATCTCCAAAGCGGTCGCGCACTCGCACAGCGTACACACCCCAATCAAGGCTCTCGGCCATAGTGCTGATCTGCTGTTCACTGTAGCGACGCGTGGTGGTGTTGAACT
>JBMDXC010000724.1:0-5424 GCA_048594805.1 Candidatus Entotheonellaceae bacterium
AATGTCCCCTGTCGGGGCTGTGGAGCTACCATGAATGTCTCACACAAAGGGAAACCTGTGCAGGTTGAGGCTTTTTATATAAAGGCTAAGCTGTATTAAACCTTCTGGGGGCCCAGCCGTGCATGAGATATTGTTGGACAACCGACAAATGGACGAAGCCAGAGGGTCTTATGCTTCAGATTGGGAGTATCTAACGGATGAGCTAAAACGCCTAGATCTGCTTCTTCGCTTGGGCCTACTTCGAGAGCACCACGGCAAACCGGCGAACCTATTAGACCAATTCCGAGGGCTTGTGCTTGCAGAGGAGGACATTGTCAGGCTGCTAGCCGATTCTGCAAGACCGCCCTGTCATGACGCCTCTATAGACCATGAGCCTCAGGAGCAACAAGAGTTAGTCAAAGCGCTCAGCCAGCTTGAGGACCGTATTCAACAACGCCGCGCTGCCAATACCAGGGGTGCAGTGTCTCTCTCATTGCCCGTCGTGGCCCAGCTTTTTCGCCTCACGCGCTTTGAAGAGCAGTGCCTCCTGATCTGCCTGGCACCGGAACTGGATCGCAAATATGAGAAGCTTTATGCCTACCTGCAAGACGATGTAACGCGCAAAAAACCGAGCGTTGATTTGGTGCTCAACCTGCTCTGCCAGACGATGCCGGAGAAACTGACCGCGCGTTCTGTGTTTGATCCGCGGGCGCCGCTGCTGAAGTATAGGCTCGTGCACCTGATCGATAACTCGCCGGACAGTCCGGCACCTCTGCTGCAGCGCTTCCTCAAACTGGATGATCGTATAGCAAGCTGCTTACTCGGCTTCAGGCAAATAGACGCGCGGCTAGAATACGTGGCTCACTTAATCGTGTTACAAGCTGAAGCACAGCTGGCGACAGGGATGGCAGATGTGCGTGAACAGATGCGTGGCTTTCTTCAGGCGCATTTCAGCGCGCCGCAGGCGCTCGCACCTAATGTGATTTTCTACCTCTATGGCCCCTACGGCTCAGGGAAACACGCCCTTGCTGAATCAATCAGTCACGATCTCGGGTTTCCCTTGATCGTCGGCGATGTCATACAGCTACTGAGTCATCCATTGGGATTTGAAGAGGCCATCTGGCTGCTGTGTCGTGAGGCAGTGTTGCAGCAGGCCGTGCTCTGTTTGGAGCATTGTGACGTCCTGCTCGCCGAGCCTGAGAAGCATCACGTGCAATTGAAATCGCTCGGGGAAGCTATGCGCACATGCACACGCGTGGCTTTTCTCCTCGGCAGCCAGGTCTGGCAGCCACCGGGGGTGCTCCGCGAGGAGGTGTTCATCGCACTGGTGATGCCACGCACCGACGCGATGAGCAGAAAGCGGCTCTGGGAGAGTCATCTCAATGGCCAATACCGGCTGGCTGAAGACGTGGATTGGGGCATGCTGGCGAGCAATTTCCGGCTCCAGCCGGGGCAGATCCGCAAGGCGCTGGCAGCCGCTGAGACTCTGGCGCGTTGGCGCTCGCCGGTGGAGGGATGCATAACGATGGCCGATCTGTATGCGGCCTGTCGCGCGCAATCGAGCCCCAGGCTGGGCGCGCTGGCACGAAAGATCGAGCCCAGGTACAAGTGGGACGATATCGTGCTGCCCCACGACCAACTGGCGCAGCTCAAAGAGCTGTGCAATCAGGCCAGGTATCGGCATCTGGTCTACGGCGACTGGGGCTTTGAACGCAAGCTGTCGCTCGGCAAAGGCCTCAATGCGCTCTTTTCTGGCCCGCCAGGCACGGGCAAAACGATGGCCGCTGAAGTGATCGCGCACGAGTTGCATCTTGATCTTTATCAAATTGACCTCTCGCAAGTCGTCAGCAAGTATATCGGTGAGACCGAGAAGAACCTCCATCACATTTTCCGCGAGGCGCAGACGAGCAGCGCAATTCTTTTCTTCGACGAAGCCGATGCACTCTTCGGCAAGCGCTCCGAGATCAAGGACGCGCATGACCGCTATGCGAATATTGAGGTCGGTTACCTGTTGCAGAAGATGGAAGAGTACGAGGGGATCGCGATCCTGGCGACTAACCTGCGCCAGCACCTGGACGAAGCCTTCGTGCGGCGGATGCACTTCATCGTCGAGTTTCCGTTTCCCGACGAAGAGCACAGGAGGCGTATCTGGGAAGTGGCTTTCCCACGCGAAGCCCCCCTGGCCGATGACGTGGACTATGGTCTGCTCGCGCGTGAGGTGAAACTGGCGGGTGGCAACATCAAGAACATCTCGCTGGCGGCGGCATTCTACGCCGCTGAAGATGGCCGCATGATCCGGTTGACGCATCTGATCCACGCCGTGCGGCGAGAATACCAGAAATTAGGGCGCACCTGGAGCAAGGCCAACTGGAATACGGGAGGAACTGGCCAATCATAACGGGTGAACAGCTCGTACCGCAGGGGGAGGGCAGCATGGATATGAGGAACCAGAGGCGGGCTTCAACTGCACTAGAGAGTGACCCTATCGCGCTCACTGAGCAACTCCGGCAAGAGCTGGCCGGCGGTTTGCTCTATGCACACCACCGCGCCAACGCCAATACAAGCCGGACGCTCGAAGTCACGGCCTTCGCCTATGCCTTGATCGAGATCCTCATCGAGAAGGGGCTACTGACCGAGGCAGAACTCAACGAGCGCAAGCGGGCGGTGGGCCAGCGCCTGATCGAGAAGTTCAATCGTGCCGGCATGGCAGTAGAGCTCCAGGACTCGCAGATCAACAAGTATCAATTTGAAGGTAGCCCGCAGATTGACTGCGAGAACCGCATGCACCTCTGTAAGGCGGCCTGCTGCCGGTTGCGCTTCCCGCTCTCGCCGCAAGACCTCGAGGAGGGCATTGTCAAATGGGACCTGCCCCACCCGTACTTGATCGCGCGCGGGACCGATGGCTACTGCCGCCATCTCGAACGCGGCAGTTTCCGCTGCACCATTTATCAGCACCGGCCGCTGCCCTGTCGGGCTTACGATTGCCGGAAGGACGAGCGGATTTGGGCGGACTTTGACAACAGAGTCATTAGCCCGGAGTTGGAGAAGTTGTTTGAGAGCTAGTGCGCGGTCGGTACGGGAGTGACGGTTAGGCGTGTGCAAGCTATTCATCTGGATAGCAAGGCAGGGGCGGCTAAAGCGCCGGCTCGGCCGTTATCTTTGCCCGCAGTACGGATGCCAGCGCTGCGAGGTGGTCTCCGCTGATGCGTTTGCATTGATCACTGCGTCACAACGAGATCACCCGCTTAACGCAGAGCTGGTAGACTGGAAAGCCGCAATTATTGACATTGTTGTTCGTACATTCGGTGCAGCCATGATCCATTACTTAAGCGCCACATTACAAAACATTTTGGATGATCCCGCACTGCACACTACTTTCCCAGAGTTATGTGAGGCGGAGATCGTCTTTGACCGTCCGACGGAGAGCTTTAGTCCGGAGAAGCCGACGATTGATCTGTTCCTCTATGACATTCGCGAAAACATGGAGCTACGGAGCAACGAGCCAACGATTAAGCGCCTCAACGGACAGGCTGAAATCCAGCGCCCCCCGCTGCGAGTCGCCTGCTCATACTTGGTCACGGCGTGGCCCGGCAGCGGAACTGGAGCTGAGCTGGCCCTGAAAGAGCACCAGCTGCTCGGCCAGGTGCTGCAAGTGCTCTCACGCTATCCGAAGATTCCCAATCATTTCTTGCACGAACAGCTCGCAGGGCAAGAGCCGCCGCTGCCGATGATGATCGTACAGGCTGACGGGCTGAAGGAACCAGCCGAGTTCTGGACGGCTATTGGCAATAAGCTGCGCCCGTCACTCACCGTCACGGTGACCATCAGCATGGAAGTTGTCCCCCCTGTGCCCCCGCCTCCATCCTACATAGTCACCACGGGGGTGGTACGTTTGGGCGAGCGGATTGCCCCGAACGCGGAGGCCATCTCGCCGCCCACGCAGCAAACATTCTTCTGGATTGGTGGGCAAGTGACGCGCGCGGACAATGTGCCGGTGGAAGGTGCAACGGTGACGCTCGTGGAACCCGGCCTCGTGGCGCAGACTGGAGCCGATGGGAACTACACGCTCGGTTCAATTCCGGAAGGTTCTTACACCCTGCGTGTCCAGTCGGGCACGACAACCAGGGATGTCACTGTGACAGTCCCAGCGCCGGAGAGGAATCATTACAACGTGCAGATCGAGGCAACCTCGTAACAAGAAGGAAAAGGCATGCCCCCATACTTATCACCAGGCGTCTATGTCGAAGAAGTCCCTTCGGCAGTCAAGGCGATTGCCGGGGTCAGCACCAGCACAGCCGGTTTTATCGGGATTGTGCCGGACGAACTCGTCATTCCGGTCGAGCTAGTGACGGATCGGACGATTGGCACTGGGAATGAAGTACTGAAAGACTTTAACCTGCCAAAGGATCACTACCCCGTGCTCACCACGACCGGTTCGTTTCAGATCAGAGTGAAGGGGGAACCCGCCAGCGAGGCCAAGCTTAACCTCAACGACACGGCGCCAGCCACGGTGACTTTCTCCACGGCGCCCGCCAGTGGGGTGCGGATTAGCGCTGATTACCTGGTCATCAGCAACTTACCGCGTGTGGTCGAGGCAGTAACGGATCAGACGATTGGCACCGGGAATGGAGAACAGAAAGACTTTAACCTCCCAGTGGCACACTACCCCGTGCAAACCACTGCCGGTTCGTTTCAGATCAAGGTGAATGGTAATCCAGACAACAACGCCAGGCTTAACCTCAACGACACGGCGCCAGCCAAGGTGACTTTCACCACACCACCTGGCGAGGGGGCGCAGATCAGCGCTGATTACCTGGTCATCAGAAACTTGACGCCAGTGACGGCGGGCGAGGTGAAGCTATGCACCAACTTCAGCGAGTACAAGACATTCTTCGGCGACTTTTCGACTGATCCAGGCCATCGCTATCTGACCCATGCGGTCTTCGGCTTCTTCAACAATGGTGGTAGCCGCTGCTACGTCGCGCGGGTGAAAGCCGTGACCGACATCCAGGCGGTCTTGACGCAGTTCGAAGCCATCGATGAGATCGCCATTGTTGCGGCGCCAGGCATTACCGAGGACGCTGTGCGGAGTGCCATTGATACGCACTGCCGGCAGACGACCCAGGACCGCTTCGCGATCTTCGACAGTCCGGAGGTAGTCGAAACCAAATTGCTCAACCCGTCGAATGAAGCCAACATCCTGCCAGATAATTCCGACTTTGCCGCTTTCTATTTCCCGTGGATTCAAGTTTTTGACCCGGCCACCAAGATTCAGAACCCGGATGGGGATGGCTTAGTGTTTGTGCCGCCCAGCGGGCACATTGCCGGTATCTACGCGCGCGTGGACACGCAACGGGGCGTACACAAGGCTCCGGCCAATGAGCCGATACTTGGCGCGCTGGGTTTGAAGTACAGGATCAGCAAAGCACAGCAGGACGGACTGAA
>JBMDXC010000725.1:0-4995 GCA_048594805.1 Candidatus Entotheonellaceae bacterium
GCTACTGTCCCAGCCTATGAGTTTTTATGGAGCGGTGAGGATTACGTCTCCAATCACAAGCGTCGCTATACGAAGCGTAGGCTGTCTAATGTCTTCCGTCAGACAGGGTATGAAATCATCAAGCTCAGCTATTTTAATACGCTGCTATTCCCCGCGCAGGTACTAGTGCTGCTATGGAAGCGGCTCTTCACGCCGCGTTCTATGTACCGTAGCCACATCAAACCACTCAGGCCCACAGTCAATGCGCTTTTAACGCGCATCATGGCTGCTGAAGATCATGTGCTTCCACACATCAATTTGGCTTTCGGCGGTTCGATTCTGTGTTGTGCACGCAAAGGCACGGCACGAGGTTAGACACTCGGTGGCACATCCTATGATTGAGGCACTATCCAAAATCGGATCATAGAAAACCCATGGCTTGTGAGTCTCAGAGCGTGTTTAAGAAGTGGTTTTAGGCCGTCTTATGAGGAAATGATCCATCGGTGCATCCATTGATTTTCCTCAACAACCAGTCTGCTGCCGATGGCCCTCATGCGAGGAATCAGGCACTTTTTTGACACGCTCTCACTCTACGTATTTGCGGAAACATGCGGTAGAGTCAGCCTATCGGTGTCACCATCTCTTTCGTGCTGGGCCTCCACCGGGTGCGAGGAAATTGATAATGTGTTGCACGATACGCAACTGTTCCTCCACAGCAAGATCACAGTAGAAAGGCAGCCTGAGGAGCCGTTCGCTCAGTTCCTCGGTAATGGGCAGGTCACTCGCACAGTAACCGAATTTTTTGCCTATAGGCGAGGAGTGGAGAGGAATATAATGAAAGACGGCCTGTATACCATGTTGGTGGAGATGCGCCATGAGAGCATTACGCCTCCCTAGGTCGTTGAGTACAATATGGAAGGAATGATAGTTGCTGGCGCAGTCGTGTGGAATGTGGGGAAGGCGCAGTAGGCCTTGCTCCTCCAAGGGTTGCAGGTGATGCTGATAGATGTTGTAGATAACGCGACGACGCTCTGCAATAGCCTTGAGCGCTTCCAACTGGGCATAGAGAAAGGCACAACAAATCTCGCTGGGGACATAGGACGACCCGATGTCGACCCACGTGTACTTGTCGACTTCACCCCGCAAAAACTGATGGCGATTAGTCCCTTTGTCCCGGATGATCTCAGCCCGTGCGATCATCTCAGGGGCATTAATACAGAGGGCTCCGCCTTCCCCAGAGGTGTAATTTTTTGTATCGTGAAAGCTGTAGGTACCCAAGTGGCCGATTGCCCCAAGGGCACGACCCTTGTAGAAGGCATTCACCCCTTGGGCAGCATCCTCGACGACGAGGAGACTATGCCTAGTAGCCATGGCCATGATACGATCCATGGCGCACGAGACACCGGCGTAGTGCACAGGGAAGATGGCCTTTGTGCGTGGTGTGATGGCCGCTTCAATTAAGTCTTCGTCAAGGTTCAAGGTGTCAGGTCTGATCTCAACAAATATGGGCTGAGCCCCTAGCCGTACAAAGGCATTGGCCGTGGAGACAAAGGTGAAAGAAGGCAGAATGACCTCGTCTCCAGGCCTCAAGTCGCAGAGCATAGCTGCCATTTCCAAGGCTGCCGTGCACGAAGGCGTCATCAATACTTTGCGAATGCCCAATTGTTCTTCGAGGAGGCGGCAGCAACATTGCGTAAAATACCCATCCCCTGCCAGACGGCCCGTGGTAATGGCCTGTGCCATATAGTGCAGTTCTTTGCCCACAATAAAGGGTTTATTGAAAGGGATGTCGGGTGGCATCGTTCTCTCCCTCAGCGCGACGGGATTCTCGTCGACTGGCCTTGCTACCTTGTTTGCGTGCATTCCGTCTGAAGGCATTTGCAGTATTGAGAGTATTAACAACTGCGCCACACCTGCAATGAGCCTATGCACCCAGACCGCACGACACGCGATACCTACTCTGGTGCCGTTTGCAAGCGCTGGCCTGTACTTCGTCCAATTGCCGAGAATCTGAGCCTGTTGGTCGCTGCCTCACTGGTCTTGCTTCCCGTGCTGCTCGGAGCTTATCTCATTAAAGAATACGCGGTTAATGGCATCTTCTGGGATGAGTGGGAGTTCGTCCGTCTCCTGAGTCGATGGGATGGGGGCACATGGACGTTCACGGACTTGTGGGCACAAGCGAACGAACATCGGATTCTCTTTCCGCGTTTGCTGACGCTTACGCTATGGCACTGGAAGCATGTGGATACGCGTGCGGGGATGTGGGCGACATGGGTTATGCTATGTGTATTGGCAGCAGTACTGTACTTGTTGATTGCTTCAAGAGTGAAGGATCGTACATCAGCACTGTTGTGGTGCCTTCCCGTGAGCTGGCTGCTTTTTAATTGGCGCCAAACCGAGACTCTACTGTGGGGAATTGTCATGATGATTCCCCTGATGGTGCTGTGTGTGGTATGTGCTATCTACTTGCTGGAGCGCAGCGAGGGGCTTGACCGCTACCACTGGCTGGCCATGCTCAGTGCTGTCGTGGGTGCGTTTACCTTCGCCAATGGTCTGCTGATCTGGCCGATTGGCTTGTTGCAGATCATCGGACAACATTGCCTTAGTAGGCAACATGATCTTCAACACCCTGGGGCGCAGATAGGAGTGTGGAGCCTCGCGGGTGTGGTCATCTATCTGCTCTACTTTTGGGGGTACTCCAAACCAGGTTTGCATCCGAGCTTACTCTTCTTCGTACAACACCCTGTGGTGGCGATGCAGTTTTTTCTCATCTATTGGGGCAACCCTCTTGTAGGTCTAACAGGTATTAATGATGTACAGGCCGCTGGAGGAATCCTGTTGATCATCAGCGGTTATAGTAGTGCCGTCCTGCTCTTCGGCCAACCCTTGTCAAGGACGGCACTGCCATACTTCGCGCTTATACTCTTCGCGTTGCTATCTGGAGGCATGCTGGTTATAGCACGCGCAGGCTTCGGCATAGGACAGGCTGCAGCGCCACATTATATCACCTTTGCTTCGCTGGGCCTAATCGGCTCTTTCTCGTTAGTGCAATTGATCGAATCCGACTCACGACGACACGTCCTGCAAGGCATATGGGTGGGCTTGCTGTTATTTGGAGCACTCACCTCGTATCTTCATGGAGGGAGCGCAGCGCGCGAGCACTGGGCAAGGATGGGGGAGTTCGCATTTTTTTTGCGCTCCGTTTCTTGCCAGCCTGACGACAAGCTGAGGCAACTCTATCCCGCGCCCGATGTGGTGCGAGCGCTCGTACCTTTCTTAGAGCAGCAGCATCTCAATGTTTTTTATAAGCAGCCACAGATTGGCTGTCACCCAGACGATGCGATGAGGACTGGGGGCGGCAGGTTCGATCCTGCGACATTAATCATGCATCCAGGGCAGACTGACTATGCGGTGGACTTGATCAACAACCACCCCGTAAGGGTGACGACGGCATGGACCATAAACTCTCGCTCTGAGCCGGTTCTCACACTCACTGGGTGGGCAGTGGATCGGGAAGCAGGCGGCCCGCCGAGCGGCGTGTACGTCAATGTAGATGGACAGGTGGATTTTCCAGCAGAATCCGGCCAGGCTCGATTAGACGTAGCCTTGTTTTTCCACCAGCCAGCTTATTGGCATAGTGGGTTTGTCGCTTCCTTGCCAGTGGAGCAGCTGGGGATGGGGCAGCATCTGCTAAGGCTGAAAATTATCTCAGCGGATCGCCGGCAGTACTATTGGTCAGAGCGTAGCTGGGTTATCAATATTCGCTAAGGCGCTGCCAGCTTGTTGAGTACGGGTGTTGGAGAGCGATAGAACAAAAAACGGGCGTTTTCTCACTTTTGTCCAATGCTGGCACGGTGCGCAGCGGACGCTGTAAGGCGTCGGCTGCAGCCGAAAGTTAGGTTCATTTACGTCCAGACCTTATGGCTGTAAGACGTTCACCCAGCGATGCCTTGAGGTCACGCAAGTTCGGATAGAGGATGACTGGATAATCCTTTAAGTCAAAGGGAATCTCTGTGCCCTTCCTTGCCACGTAGATAGGGGTCTTGCCAAGGCCCTGAGCGTAGCCAGCCTCATAGTAAACATTAGGCCGAGCGTGCGACAGATCAACAACTACGAACTCGACACTGTCAATGGCTTCAAGCATTCGCTTCGTAATTGGTTCGTTTGAAAGCGATTCATCAATACGTTCAGCGGTAACGCCGCATTTCGATGCACCATCCTTGATGGCATCGAGGACATCTTCAAGCCGAGGGTCTTGAGGGTCCATGGCCATAGCAATGAAGGCGTAGTTGGATCGAAGAGTGACAGACTTCCTAGCGGACTTCGAGCTTTGACGGGTGGCATCCAGTTCAGTCCGCAGCTGCTCTCGAAGCCCTTGGTCAGTTACTGAATCGACAAGATCAGCCAGAGTCTGGATCGGACGCTGGGTACGCAAGACACGCAGGCGATCAATAATGGCCTTCTTGCGTTCGAGTAGTAAGGGCACAATGCCTACCTCGATATGGGCTTCGCTATTAGCTTTGACCAACACGACTGCTGCGTGTGAGCTCAAGCTGAAGCGCAGGACGCCGAACGACTCCGGTGAACGAAGAGCATCATCTACCCGAACTAGGCTATCTTCTAGATCTGTTATCGACTGCACATCAATCTGAGCTCGACTCAGGCCAATGCTCTCCAACTGTGCTTCAAAGAAATGATTAGCTTGTTCCTTGAATCTCTCATAGGTATGCGCCGGCTGCACTGAAGGAGTGGCACTCATAGAGACCTCCTTAAGATAGGAACTGAAGACACTTGCGAATGTAACAGTGGATGAACCTAACAACGGTTTAAGCGTACTTTTTTCCTTGATAAATGCTGATAGAAGGCATATTTTCCCCCTAAACTTCTCTACAAGCGGTTTAGACAGAAATTTTTCCTGATAAAAGTCTTACGACAAGGCACGCGGGAGTTTATCAGGAATACCAATCAGAAACGGCATCGCCTCGACAGACGGCGTATCATAGCATAGTCCCGCCA
>JBMDXC010000726.1:0-5438 GCA_048594805.1 Candidatus Entotheonellaceae bacterium
TACTTCCTTGCTGCTAACTGGTTTCCCCGCCTTGGCGCGCATGGCCCGCGAGCGTGCCCGCGAGACAAGGATACGCTCTTCCTTGGTGAGGTCCTTGAACGGCTTGGCAAGGAGTTCGGGGGGCACTTCCGCCATGGGGTCAGTCACGACCTCGGGGCTCGCTGCCGCTGGGACAGCTCGACGGGGCCTCTCTGCTGGTGCCTCTGCCGGGGCTGTGGTCTCTTGGGCACGCGCTGTCGCTGTGCCCTCTGTCTTGCTGGCCACTGGCACGCCTGCCTTGGCACGCATAGCCCGCGAGCGTGCCCGCGACACCAGGATGCGTTCTTCCTTGGTGAGTTCCTTGAAAGGTTTGTTGAGCAGCTCGGCTGGCACTTCCACCTCGGCTGGCACTGCCTCCACGGCCGCCGGCTGTGCCGCCGCGGCGGGTTGCACAGCCCTCTTGGGCTCAGCCCGCTTCGGTGCCGCCTTGGCGGCCGCGGCTGCGGCTTTCGCAGCCAGTTGTGGCGCCGGCCGAATCAACTTCTGCGGCTCTTTAGGAATTTGATAGAAGGCACCCGTGCGGATTTTGTCCTGGAGTTTCAGAAAGGCTTCCAGCAATGCTTCTGGGCGTGGCGGACACCCCGGAATATACACGTCAACCGGCACAACTTTATCAACGCCTTTTAACACGTGATAGCCGTGGTCCCAGTATGGCCCACCCGAGGTCGCACAACAGCCCATGGAGATCACGAACTTGGGTTCTGGCATCTGGGCGTAGAGCCGCTCAATACGGCTGGCCATCTTAATCGTCACCGTGCCGGCGACAATCATCACATCTGCCTGACGCGGCGTGGCGCGGAAAGCGCCCGCCCCAAAACGATCAAGGTCATAGCGCGCCGCACCCGTGGCCATCATTTCAATGGCACAGCAAGCAAGACCAAAGGTCATGGGCCAGAGCGACGACAGACGCGCCCAGCTAAAGAGTTTAGTGATGCCCAAGGTCTTCATTAAGCGTGCTGCACGATAGTTCCGAGCCCATTTCGTCAGTTCATCGGCCCTGGTCAGAAAGATCTGATTATCGATCTTCACACCGGGAAGCGGGCCATTCTGTTGGAGCCCGGGCAGCGTAAAGGTCTCTGCCATGGTGCGTCTCCGTTCGACAATACATTGTTATTGCAGCAGTAATGCGACGCTAGCGCATAAACATACCCCATCTTGCGAGCCCCAGTCAATACATGGACTGACACCTATACGCAGGCGGGGACAAAACGGAAGGCTACAGTGCGTTTCCAATTGGGGCGTGATGCAAGCAGCTGCCATAGGCAACTCCTACCACATCAGTTGCATTCCATCTACCTTTCTATGTACAATGGGGGCCGCTTGAGAAATGGCCTTGTCATGGTTTTTTTGCAAGAAAGGCGCTCCAATAGAACATGCGCCCCGCGCCCGCGGAGGTCCCGAGTGCTCGCACCCCTGTTTGATGAACGTCCATTTCATATTCTCACCGTAACCGAGGTGACACGGGATGTCAAAGAGATCCTGGAGGATACGTTTGCCTCGGTATGGGTGGAGGGAGAAATTTCGAACTGGCGGGTGGTGCAGAGTGGTCATGCCTATTTTACTCTCAAAGACGCCCACACGCAGCTGCGCACGGTGATGTTTCGATCGGCCCTGCGTCAGTTACCTTTTGATCCTGAGGCTGGTATGCACGTGGTGGCGCACGGGCGCCTGACGGTGTACGAACCGCGCGGCGACTATCAGCTTTTAGCCGAGACGCTCGAGCCCAAAGGCGTGGGCGCCCTGCAAGTCGCCTTCGAGCAGCTCAAAGAGCGGTTGTTCCAGGAAGGGCTGTTTGACGAGACGCGCAAACGTCCCCTACCCTTAGTGCCACAGCGCATTGGCATTGTTACCTCGCCGACCGGAGCGGCCATTCGCGACATTATTCAGGTGGTGCATCGCCGCCGCGCAAACGTGCATCTGTATCTCTACCCAGCGCATGTGCAGGGCAAAGAGGCCGTGCCTGACATCGTACAGGGGATTGCCGCCTTAAATGCCTGGCGTCCACAGTTGGACGTGTTGATCGTTGGACGTGGGGGTGGTTCGCTGGAAGACCTCTGGGCCTTTAATGAAGAAAAGGTCGTGCGCGCCATTGCCGCCTCGGAGATCCCGGTCATTTCTGCCGTAGGGCACGAAATCGATTACACCATTGCCGATTTTGTGGCTGACCTGCGGGCGCCTACTCCTTCGGCAGCGGCTGAGCTGGTGGTGAAGAGTGAAGAGGAGTTGCGGCAGCCACTGCAGGCGCTCCTGGCACGCATGCAGACCGTGATACAGCATACGCTGCGGCATGCGCATACGGCCCTAGAGCATCTCATGACGTGCCGGGTGCTGCGTGAGCCACACCGGCTGGTTGAAGCACGGCAACAGTACGTCGATGATTTGCTGTTGCAACTGGAAAAGGGCTGGCAGAACAGCGCGCAAGAACGCACACGGCGTGTACACCAGGCCGCCAGGACACTTGTGCGCTTGAATCCACGGCTGCACTGCCAGCGGCTTGGAACGCAGTTACATACCTTGCAGCATCGGTTGGATACAGCTATGCGGGCGCGTCTGACGCTGCATCGAGAACAATTAAATGGTTTGGGCAGCACCTTGCATTCGTTGAGCCCATTGGCCGTCCTTGGACGTGGCTACAGTATCTGTCGTGATCCTGTTACGCAGCGCCTGGCGACGAGCACCGCGTCCGTCCATCCTGGTCAGCAGGTCGAAGTACTCCTGAGTGATGGGGACCTGACCTGTACCGTTGATGCGATTCAGAAGAGGGAGTCTGACGGTGGCCGTTTTGACCTTCGAGCAAGCCTTGAAGCGCTTCGAGGAAATCGTCGAGGCCCTGGAAACGGAAGACCTTGACCTGGAAAAGTCGTTGCAGTTCTATGAGGAAGGTGTGAATCTGTACCGCTATTGCAACCAGCAATTGCAGGCCGCAGAAAAACGCATCGACATCCTGCAAACCAAAACTGATGGGACATTGGCGGCCGAACCGTTTGTGCTGCGCGATGAGCCTGTCAACAGTAATGGAGAGACAAACGCTACCTCCTAGACTGGAGACCGCCTACTATGCAGCCTCTGGAGGACTATCTCGAGCAGCAGCGACAGCGTGTTGAAGTAAGCTTGGATCAATGCCTTCCTACTCCCGACAGCTATCCATCCGTCCTCATGGAGGCCATGCGCTACAGCGTGTTTGCCGGAGGGAAACGCCTCCGGCCTATTCTCACGCTGGCTGCCGCGGAAGCCGTTGGCGGTGATGCTGAGCCAGTGCTACCAGCAGCGAGTGCGCTGGAATACATTCATACCTACTCGATGATTCACGATGACTTACCGGCCATGGATGATGACGACTACCGTCGTGGCAAGCTCACGAATCATAAAGTTTACGGCGAGGCCATGGCCATTCTCGCCGGGGACGCGTTGTTGACGCATGCTTTCGAGATCCTGAGTAGCCCTCCGCTTACGGAGTGTTTCCCTGCGGCGCTCTTGCAACAGGTCAGTTATCGTGTAGCCCATGCCTCTGGCAGTTTCGGTATGATTGGCGGTCAGGTGATGGACATTGTATCAGAGGGGAAGCAGGTTCCTCTGGAGGTGCTGGAGTACATTCATCGCCATAAAACCGCGGCATTGCTGACAGCCGCAGTGACCGTGGGCGGTCTCCTCGGCGGCGGTACTCCCGAACAAGTGCAGGCCATCGAACGTTATGGCCACAACGTCGGCTGGGCGTTTCAAATTGCGGATGACTTGCTTGACGTCGAAGGCGATGCCGTCACTCTTGGCAAACAGGTTGGACGTGACGCTGTCCTCGAAAAAGTCACCTACCCGGCGCTCCTCGGGATCGAACCCTCACGCCAACGCGCCACAGAGCTCATGGAGCAAGGCGTTGCGGCCCTCACCGATTTTGGCCCGGGCGCAGAGCGTCTCCGACAAATCGCGTCCTACATTGTCTCTCGTAATGTCTAACATGGCTGCACGCGAACGTCTCGATGTGCTGGTCTGGCAGCGCGGTCTGGCTCCCAGCCGCGCCAGGGCGCGGGCCTTGATTCTAGCAGGACAGATCGCCGTGAATGGGGAAAGAACGAGGCGCGCTGGTACTCCTGTTGATCGCCAGGCCACGCTGACCCTCCTCGGGGCAGCAAGTCCCTACGTCAGCCGTGGAGGAGAGAAACTGGCTGCGGCCCTGGCAGCCTTTGACCTCACAGTGCATGGACGTATAGCCATGGACGTGGGAGCCTCCACCGGCGGGTTTACCGACTGTCTCTTGCAGGCAGGGGCCTTACGCGTGTACGCCGTAGATGTGGGGTATGGTCAGCTGCACTGGCGCCTGCGTACGGATCCACGGGTCATCCTCTACGAGCGCACCAACGCCCGCTATCTCCAGCCTGAAGACGTGTCCGAGCGCATCGCCGTGCTTACGGTTGACGTGTCTTTTATCTCTCTGCGTCTCTTGTTACCAGTGTTAGTCCGGCTACTGGAACCCCAGGCCGATAGTGTGGTGCTCATCAAGCCACAATTTGAGGTAGGCAAAGGGCAGGTAGGCCGTAGGGGTGTGGTGCATGATGCGCAGCAACATCAGCAGGTACTGTGGGACATTTTGACTGCAGTCCAGGACTGCGGGTTTGGGGTACGCGCAGTGATCGCGTCGCCCTTGCTCGGGCCCAAGGGCAACCGTGAGTTTTTAGCCCACCTGCAGCTTGGTGCTGCGGTTATGTCGCCACAGGTTCTACAAGAACAGTGCAGGCACCTGGCGTTTCCGCCTCAGACCGGTGCCTGACGCGCTTTAAGATAGGCCTTTTCTGTTGCTTCTCAGAGTGGAAGGTACAGCACCTGATTTTCCAGCTCATTTTCCTCGGCACACTCCACAACAATGTGCAACTGCTCAATTGCCTGACCGATGGGCAGATCATCGGGGACAGCAATGATGCCGGGCATCGGCTCACCTGCAGCAACTCGTTCATACGCATATCTGGGAACGGTGTTGAGATCATGGGTGACCAGCACTCGATGCCATACTGCGGCTTCTCGCAGAAGTGGCTGGTCTTTCATGCCTTGCCTTGCCATTTCCTGGACAATCACATAATCCAGCGCGGGCATGCGCAGCCTCAGCCCGCGCAGGATACGCTGGTTAAAATTTTCGTCAATGAGCAAGCGTAGCATGAATCCGTCTAGCCTTGCGTCAGATGCTGACGGCGGGCAAGTAAGCGCTCCCGCAGCACACGATTCCCCGGTTGGTTTTCCACCCATAGACGTGTTTCTGCAGCCGCTTGCTGCTGCTCACGTATATAGGCTTCAACGGCATCAGTGTGCTCCAGGTAATAATAGATCGCACCATAAATATCTTTCAGAGAGGCCGCCGGAAAGCTGTCGCAAATCTGTTCTGCCGTAGCACCAAGTTTGAACTGATTGATGAT
>JBMDXC010000727.1:0-7518 GCA_048594805.1 Candidatus Entotheonellaceae bacterium
GACCCCTTCGGGGGTTGGGTCTACTGGAGTAAGGTGCCCTTGGAGAACATTGAGCGCATTGAGGTCGTGCGCGGTGGTGGTTCGGCCTTGTACGGCAATTATGCTCTCGGGGGGGTCATCAACATTGTCACGCGCAAACCCCAAACGACGAGTCTGCAAGGCACGCTTGAAGGCGGAACGCATGACACCGTGAATGCGAATCTCCAGGCCGACTATATCACAGGACCTCTGGCTCTGTCCCTGCAAGGGGACGTTTTCAGCACAGGTGGGTTCCCGATTGTTAGAGAAGAGCAGCGGGGTGCCGTGGACATTGATGCTGACTCGCAGCATCAGGCCTTTATTGGTCGGCTGGAGTATACGCTCACCCCCCAGCTCTCGCTCTTTGTTGCCGGGAGCTACTTTCATGAGGAGCGCGGCAATGGCACCCCCCTGCAAGAGAACGCGACAGAGGCCGGCTATGTGGCTGCCGGGGGCAAGCTGCGAACGGGTGATGGCAGCGACTGGCAACTGACCATCTACACGCAGGTCCAGACCTTCGACAGCACCTTCTCGCGTGTTTCTAGCGATCGGCAGGTTGAGGCGCTGACCAACGCGCAAGAGGTCCCCTCGCTGGGTGTAGGTGGCGCGCTGCAGTGGACGAGGCGGCTCTTCACGCAGCACCTGGTCACCGCTGGGTTTGATGCACAGTTTATCGACGGTGAGAGTGATGAAGATCTCTTCAACTTTGCCGGCACCATGGTCATGACCCGGCGTGAGTCCGGCGGGCAGCAGCGTTTTTTCGGCCTTTTCGCCCAGGATATCTTCACACCCCTGCCTCAGCTGCAGATCACCGCGGCCCTGCGCTTTGACGATTTCCGCAACAGCGATGCCTCCCGCACTGACCGCGCGCTCGCCACCGGGGTTGTCAGTCAGACCGACTTCCCGACCAACACTGACACGAGCCTGAGCCCCAAACTGGCCATCTTGTATCGCGTGACTGACACCCTGTCATTGCGAGGGGCGGCATATCAAGCTTTCCGGGCTCCAACTCTGAATGAACTCTACCGGCAGTTTCGCGTGCAGAATGTTGTGACCTTAGCCAACCCTGGCCTTGGCCCGGAGCGCTTGACCGGTGGGGAGATTGGACTGGACTATACCCTGCGGGAAGGCTGGCTGGTGACGTTGACGGGGTTTTGGAACGAGTTGCGAGATCCTATCTCCAATGTCACGCTGGCGCCGCCATTTCCGCCTGATTGCCCGTCAGGCACGGTGTGCCGGCAGCGCCAGAATCTCGGGCGCACGCGCAGTCGTGGTGTAGAGGTGGAACTGCGCTACACGCCGACCCGGGCCTTGGTGCTCTCGGCCAGCTATCTCTACAATGAGTCCACCGTCCGAGAATTCCCTGCTGACCCCTCACTGGAGGGGAAGCGCGTCCCGCAGGTGCCGAAGCACATGTATACACTCGGCGTGCAGTACCTGAATCCGCGCCTGGTGAATGCCGCTATCCTGGGGCGTTTTGTGGGCGACCAATTCGAGGATGACCGTAATGAAAATGAGCTCCAGAGCTTTTTTATCGCCAATGTGAATCTCTGGCGACCGATTCCTCTGCCGCTCACGACGGCTGGCGAGATCTTTCTCGCCGTGGAAAATCTCTTCGACTCGACATATGCGGTGGGTAAAGACCCAGCTACTGGCATCGTTACTACCGGGTCCCCCCGGCTGGTGCACGGCGGCATCAGGTTTCGATTCTGAAGGCCATACGTGTACATGAAGAACGGCTGCTTGCATAAGGAGGCCCATGAGAACCTGGCCATCGCCCCTCACGCCGCTTGACGAACTCGCCTTCACCTTTGTTGACGTTGAAACCACTGGCCTGGATGCAGCGACGGGAGATCGCGTCTGTGAGATTGCCCTCTTACGGGTCCAGGGAGGTCGCGAAATTGCCCGTTTTGAATCCCTGGTGCATCCGCAGATGCCGATGCACCCTGGCGCCCTGGCGGTCCATGGTATTACCGACGCGATGCTGGTCGGCGCTCCAATTTTTGCCACACTCCTGCCACAGATCCACGCCTTGCTCCAGGGTGCCGTGCTGGTGGCGCACAATGCCCGTTTTGACGTGAGCTTCTTGCGGCATGAATGGCAGCTGGCCGGGCACCGCTTTCCCTTCCTGGCGGTGGCTGACACGCTGGCTTTAGCCCAGGCACGTTATCGCTTTCGCCATAACAGTCTTGGAGCCATTGCCAGCGAGCTCGGGGTCATGCCGACCGCCCTACACCGGGCCATGGCCGATGTATGCACCACCTGGCAGGTGTGGCAGCGCTTTGTGGCAGATATGCGTCAAGAAGGGCCAGTGATCCTGGCGCATGTGCTGTACCCCCATAGTCGTCGTCCTGTGGAGGAACTCATAGCCCTGGTGACCACCTTGCAGGAGACTCTCCCCACTGGCAAGCTTCTGCAGCTCCGCTATCAACCGGACAAAGCCCCTGCCACTGTGCGCGTGGTGCAGCCGCTGGAAGTCTACTATGAGCGCGGCCATGGCTATATGCGTGCTTTCTGTCATTTACGCCAGGAAGAACGCAGTTTCCGCCTCGATCGCATTGCCGAACTCAAAGTGCTACACGAGGGCTGAGCGTCAGGCTACTGAGAGGTACTACCTGCGTCGTTGCATACGCCGGCCGCAGCTCCGCAGCCTGGATATGCTGTTCCACCTCGGTGCCGCACGCCGGTGCGTACCCAAAGACTTTCTGCCAGATGTCTTGACTCTCCATGCACAGATACAGCCCGGTATCTGCAGTATAGCGCCGTATCCAGGAGAACATTTTCGCATACATCTCGGTACGCAGGGGTTTGAAGTAGCGCATCTTGCCATCAGCGCCTGGAACGAGTTCAGCATACATCAAGCGGCTCTTGGGAAAGCGCTCCCGCACAACGTCCTTCAGTGCTGGCGCAAAGCGCAGGCTCCCCATACTCATATACGTCACATCTCCTGGTGATAACGCGTGAAAAACCTGGGCGACAAACGGCTCGTAGTCTGCCTCCCAGCCGGGGTAGTAGAGCAGGGGATCAAAGTGTAGCCCAATCTTGTAACCGGCGGCACGACAGCGCTGTGCCGCCCGCAGCCGCGCCGCCAGGGAGGCCGTTTTGTGTTCCTCGCGCTGCACCACTGGTTCTGGATTGATCGACCAGGAGACCATGACTTTCCCAGCAGGATCAAGATGGAGTAAGTCATCGACCAGGTCACTCTTCGTCTTGAACTCGAAGAGCACATTGGGAAACTGCCGCAGGAACGGCACCAGCAGACGTGAGAAGCCCGTGAGCGGATCGAGCGACAGGCTGTCACTAAACTCTCCGGAGCCGATACGCACGAGTTGCTGCGGATGCGTACGCAAAAACGTACCCAGCTCATCGAAAAGCTGCGCAACATTGGCATAGACGGTCAAGTACGGAGCGTTCACGTAGCTCTGCAGATAGCAGTAGGTACAGTCGTAGTTGCAGTTGTAGATAAGATCCACAATCATGTAGCCACAGCACAGCTGGCTCTGGATATTGCGACTGGTTGCTCCTGGGCAGGCACGTACGAAATGCCCTTTCTGGGCTGTCAGATAGAGAGCCTTTTTGGCCGATGTCATCAGCGCTGCCTGGTTCGGAGGCATCGGTACCGGAGGCAGGCCGTCGATGACGGCGGTGGGCACATCCGGCAGATGGGAGAGCACATTCGCCGTCACGGGGCTGTCGACCACCTGGCGCTCAATCCATACCTGGCGCGGTCGCCAGGAGACGACCGGCCTGGGGCTGGCAGGGGTGATAGGTGCAACCATACATGTTCATCCTCTGAAATGCGCGCGTGCCACAGCAAGAGTCTGGAGCATAGGGAGCCTCAGCCGCCCTCATCTACAGGCGCCCAGTTGCCATAGCGCTGGATGCCACGCGCGTGCCTGGCTACCAACATGCGCCACTGCATGATGATGTAATCGGGCTTGAAGAGCCGCTCACGGTGCCACCAGTCTTCCTTTGCATAGGCGTGGTGCGACCACTGTCGTGCAAACGCATCAAAATTGTTAAAACCCTCTGGTTCAGTCCCTGGCTCCTGCCAGATCAGCTTCGCGAGGGACTCGGCCTCCGTATAGAACGCTTCCTTCTCTGCATCAGTCCTGGCATAGCCAGCATGCAGGATCATGTACGAGTGGTGATCCGTATCGATCGGAACGTACCACTCGAAATGGAGCTTGCCTGGCTTTGGAAACCCCTCCACCTGGAGGCCACATGGCATATAACACCCCACCCAGCCAGCACGAGGGTCGGTCTGTACCACGGCTGGAGCGTCCTTGGGCCATAAGGGTACGCGGATCTCCCGGCCCTCGATGTTGCGGGCGTAGACATGGATGTCGTCCTGTTTGACGATACCCTTAGGCTGGCCGTCTTCTTCGAGGAGTTGGACGATGTCCTTGCGCGATGGATAGGTACCAAACGGCCTGATGCGGCCGGACTGTTGCATGCCGGTCCAATGGCGATGACCATAGATATGCGCGGCATCAAAACCGTTCTCGGCAGCTACACGCCAGTTGCACTTGATCTTATAGCGCACGACCGGGTGCGTCACCAGGTGGTCATCCCAGAAACGTGGCTGCAGGTCTTCGCGAATATCCACTGGCGCACTGTCACCAATCCAGACAAAAATGACCTGGTGCTGCTCAAAGGTGGGATACACCTTGAGACCCGCTTTGCCAATCAAGGCGCTCTCAGCCTCGGACAGAATCTCGACCAACTTGCCATCGCGCCAGTCGTATGTAAAGCCGTGAAACCAGCAGGTCAATGTATGCGTCGTGTAACACTCGGGACGCGGCGAGAAGGGCACCCCCCGATGCAGGCAGCGGTCTTCGACGCAGTATACGTTGCCGTTGATGCGCTTGAAAAAAAGGCGCTCACCGAGAAGGGTTTCAGGACGTGTCTCGCCTTCCTTCAGCTCGTGAGAAAAGAGCACCGGGTACCAGTAGTTGCGTAAGCCAAGGGCTGCGTCCAGGTAGCGCTGCCACGGCTTGTCCCGTTGCCCGCGTTCGACCTCGCCATGGACGTCATCGCCGGGTCGTTCCGTCTCCATAGATGTCTCCCTTATGCACCGAGTCCAACCTCGGAGCGACTCCTGGTACAGGTATCGATGATGGCATAGAGAATGGCGCGCGTCACTTTCGCGAGATTTGGAATATGGCTGACCCCTAGCCCGCCAAAACCCTGCCACTCCGGAGGGATCGTCGGTACGGGCGGATAGCCTATGCGTACTGTGGGGATACCCGCATGGCGGAGCGCGGACGCGTCGGTTTGCCCACTTGTGCCAGTGATGGCGTGATGCGTTGTGCCTTCGACGAACTCCCAACCACGCATAGTGGATTGCACGATCCAGTTGTCTGGATCAGTATAGGAACCTGGATACGCGGCGTACATGTCCCAGTCAAGCGTCAACTCCGGGTGCTGCACACAGATCTCTGCGATGGCGTCAGCGAACTGCGCCTTCACCGCCGCGGGGGAGGTGCGGGGATTACAGCGCAGATCGATATAGACTTCTGTCGCCGCCGTGGGGAACGCTGGCTTGTGAGGCCAGCCACCACGGACCGCCGCGATGGCGCCCTGAGGGGAGCAGAGGCCCGAGGTATTGCGTTCCTGATACCTGGGCAGCCACTCCTCCAACGCCAGGATGAACGTCGCCGCATGGACAATGGCATTGCGGAAGTGCGGGAAAGAGCGCGTCATGCCGGCGTAGCCCATCTGTCCGCGTACCGTGACTTTGAACCAGCAGAGACCGACTTCTTCCCAGGCAGCTGCCCAACCAGGCTTGCAGATAATGGCGAAGTCCGCAGTGATGCCGTGATTGAGCATGTAGGTGACCCCACTACTCAAGCCGTGATTCTGCCGGGTCTCCCCCCGAGGTGGCATCGACGGCATGCCACCGCCGGCAAAGGCCAGCAGCACATCGCCTTTGAGTGACACCCCGGCAGAGCGGATGCAGCGCACCGCCTCAGTGAGGGCGGTGATCATGCCTTTGGGATTGGCCGCGCCGAGACCAATAACATCACCGTTGTCCACGATAGAGCCGTGGGGGAGCATGTCAGGACGCAATTCCGGTCCAACCCAGGGGACGTCTTCGTGCGGCTCAGCACGCAAATGGGTATCGATAGGTGCATATAGGAGCAGTGCTGGGCCGCCGCCAGTGCCCTTGAGTTGACCCACAGCATTACCAGAGCGCTCGTCGAGGGGTTGGTAGAAGGCGTCTATCCCGATGCCGCGCATCTGCTGCACCATCCACTCACTGGCCGCGCGCTCCTCTCCAGTCGGGCTGTGGATGCTGGTCATGGCGCAGTTGAACGCCTGCATGTGTCCCTCATCAATACGTAAGACGGCCTGTTCCAGCCAGTCTCGTTGCTCACGCGACAGCGGGACAGGCTTAACGGGGACATCGCTGGGGATAGCAGGCATGGTTGCCATGGGTTACCTCGTAGCAGGCGATGACTGCACGGAGAGCACTCTGACATCTCCAACCACCTTCTGGGGATGTGTGGGGTATACGATGAGAGCGTATCGGGTGTCGGCAATGATGTCAAATAGAGAGGTTGCTGTATGGACAACATAAAGTTGACCTGGGATATGACTCCATAACACGCACTTGACAAGTACTGACAGTATGTGCATACATTAAGTCATGGGGTATGCATGGGATGAAACGAAGCGGCAGCGCAATGTGCGACGGCATGGCCTCGACTTCCTTGATGTCCTCCCGTGCTTTGCCGAGCCCCAACGGCTGATCGAGGAAGACGCACGGCGAGACTACGGGGAACGGCGGTTCCATTTGCTCTGTCCATTAAGAGGACATCTGTACCATGTCACATTCACGAAAAGGGGCGAGAATATCCGCATCATCTCCGCCCGCCGCGCCAACAAACGGGAGCAACGACACTACGAGCGGCGCTCCCATCACTAAGGCGCTGACCACCACAGACGGCCGGGTGCTGATCGAGCAGCCGGACGGCACCTATCGGCCAGTAGAGAGTCAGACCGACTGGGCGCGGCTTGACGCGATGACCGAGGAAGAGGTAGAACGGCTGGCTGCAGAGGACATGGCCGAGGTAGATATTGATCCTGACTGGATGACACATGTCACAGTGGTGTTCCCCCGGCACAAGGAGCGGGTGACTGTCCGGCTCGACCCGGAAGTGTTGGACTGGCTGAAAGCCCAAGGACGAGGCTATCAGACGCGTATCAATGCCATTTTGCGCGCGTATTACGAAGCTCAGAAACACAAAGAGCACGGCCAGCATACGCCGCACTGATTATACGCACGCTGTGCCTCTCGCACGTGCCGTCCTGCTCTGGTGTTATATGTACGACACATTGACTCAACACTTTGCCAGAATAGGTGTAGCGGGTGAATGTCGTGGCACGACAGCATTTCACGGACAGATACCTAACGGAAAGGACGCACAGCGGAACCCTCCCCCGACACCTCCTCATCGGCATCGGCGCGGCGTGCGGCGATCTCCCTCTGGCCAG
>JBMDXC010000728.1:0-6353 GCA_048594805.1 Candidatus Entotheonellaceae bacterium
ACCTTCTTCGGCATCAATCAAGAGGGCCACACGTGCCTGCTGCGCACGACGGGTAATCCCTGGGGCCATGTGGTGTTACGCGGGGGGCACAGGGGTCCCAATTATGATGCGCAGAGCGTGGAGCAGGCGGAGCAGCAGCTACGGCAGGTGGGCCTGGAGCCCATACTGATGGTGGATTGCAGTCATGGTAATTCCGCCAAACAGCACAGGCTCCAGGAAGAGGTGTGGCAGAACCTGGTGCAGCAGCGCGTGGCCGGCAACCGGAATCTGATCGGTCTCATGGTCGAGAGCAACCTGGAGGATGGCGCCCAGCCCATTCCGGCGGACCGGCGGCAGTTGCGCTATGGCGTGTCAGTGACGGACGCGTGCGTAGGCTGGCAGACGACGGAACTTATGCTGCGGCACGCCTATGTGCAGATGGGCGAGGAGGTCTGAAGTTTGGCCTGTTTGACGGTTTTCAGTTGGCATTCCCAAGTAATGGCTAGGATGGAGCCTAACCGAAGGCCATAAAGGACGCAGGAAGTGTCAGGGTCGTCCAGCCCTGACAGCCCACCAACAGAGACAGCGTCGTGGTGACATGCGCAAAAAGGAGCAGGCCACCTTAGGACGCATGGGTCCGAAGCCATAACGTACTCCTCAAGCCTTGCTATATCAGTGTGTGATACCCTTCTACCACACCCTCGCTCGCAGATCCACGCCTATGACTCTTGCTGGATGAGATATCCCCCTGTCTGCGCGACCCCTTCTAACGCCTTCGCAATATCGTCGGGGGAAATGCCCTTTGCCCTGAGATACATCATCACGCCTTCTTCATCGTCTCCCCAATAGATCCCGTCAATGAAATAATTACGACCAGCTTGAAAGACATGGATCGTGCGCATGGGGCTCTCCTCCCATCGTCACAGGGATCAATATTTTTTGCCCTCTTTTTGTTACGATAGCATGTATAAACATATCCTTGTTTTATACTCTTGACAAGTTAATTTGTTTCCTTTACACTCTCGTTTGCCTGTGTATCGCTCCTTCACAGGTGTCTCTCTTAAGAAGCCCTGATCTATGACGCCAGCGGGATCAGGGCTTCACGAGTTTTCAGCCCCTTCCCTTCCACCATCTTCTCTCTACAGCGTCTGCTCTTTGTATCCATGGTACACGGTAAGCACACCTGTGACCTGTCCATAATCCCAGTCTCATAGAGGGCAAGCATCGTTCCTGCAAAGGAATGTCAGAATATACGGGATTGAGATGTAAATAATCTCAGGTTGAGAGATCGGTATGAGGGTGGTTGTTGGGTCACCCAGTGAAACGCATCGCTTGTAGACTACCATAGCGTAGTCGTCTCCCGGTCACCTAATCTGAGGCGCGGTTGTCACGGTGAGCGGATCAGCGATTTTACAATGCGTGGTTAGGCATGTTCCTGGTAAAAAGTGAGCAATATCTCCCTGATCCTGTCGCGGGCTTGTTCAGCGTCTCTTCTCCTTCTGAAGCAGTTACCGAAACCCCAGACTTCATAGTCAAAAGCCGTGTCATGCCATTGCAAGCTTCTGATCACTCCATCCCCTAAGATAAGGAAATAGGGCTCGCGATTGGCTGGCTTCCAGCGGTGAGCTTGGTGATGTCGTTTGGCCATAGCTCCAACTCGTCCTCAATGTATCTTCTGTTATTGCGGAACAGCTTGCCATTTCGCAGGTCCAATCTTACACAAATAGGTGACAAAAAGGCAAGTCTGCTTCTTTAGAATAATAAACTCTGTGCTTTACTATTTTGAACTTGAGATTGGTCTCCTTATCGTACAGAGGTTGCGTACACCTTTGTGCTCGTAGTTATGTTTGTTGTTGACTGTTTTTAGCTAGGTCTGAACTGGAGTGGGTTTATTGGTAGCAGATGCGACGGTAGAGATATCTCATCAGTATGTGATACAGCGGGGTTGTCTCACTGTCTGAGAGATGAGAGACTAAGGAAGGGCGATCCTCCAGATCGCCCATTTCCGCCCCAGACGGATCTCGCGAAGTAGTACGAGGTTGAGAGGATGTGCTCAACCCCTGTACGTTTTTCCAGGAATCTGTAGGAGCCACCTCCACTTGCCTTGCCGCATGCGGTTGGACTGGATGTGGGGGCAGTACACGGTGGCTACCTGGCTGCAGCCATTGTGTCTGACCAAGGTGTGACCTATAAGGTTGAGCCCGCGCGCCGTGCTTATGCCTCATGCCCCAATGGTCAGACAGCAAAGTGGGGGAAATGTGCGAGAATCGGTAGTGCTGAGCGTTGTTCGTTGCCGCGACGGGGATGCGCGGCCATCTCCCCCTGGCAAAGCTCTGATGACTGTGACACGTGCCTCACGCAAGGAAAGGGACGAGCAATGACCTACGACGTGATTGTGGTCGGCGCCGGATCGGCGGGTTGCGCGCTGGCGGCACGGCTTTCGGAAAACCCGCATCGTTCGGTATTGCTGCTGGAGGCGGGACCTGACTACCCCGACCTCGACAGCCTGCCTGAAGAACTCAAGTCTCACTGCCGTGAGGCCGCATCCCAGGCCAATGCCCCCCATAACTGGTCGTTCGTGAACTCACCCATTTACCAACAGCAGCGAACGGCTCCGTCGCCGCGCGGCAAGGTGGTTGGCGGCTCCAGTGCCATTAACCACATGATTTTTCTCCGAGGTCTCCCTGAAGACTTTGATAGCTGGGCCGCTCTGGGCAATGACGCATGGTCGTATCACAAGGTCTTGCCTTACTTCCGGAAATTGGAAACAGACCTGGACATGCGTGACGACATGCATGGCTCTACTGGCCCTATACCGGTGCGCCGCCATGCGCGTGCCTCCTGGCATCCATTTCAGGAGGCATTTTACCGGGCGTGCGTGGCGGCAGACTTTCCGGAAGACCGTGACATGAACCATCCGGAGGCCACCGGCGTCGGCGCGCTGCCGTTGAACAATCCCAACGACATACGTATGAGCACGGCCTTGACCTACCTGAATCCCAATCGTCATCGCCTCAATTTGACCATCAGAGGCAATGCCATGGTCCGGCGCATTCTGTTTGACGGCTCCAGAGCAACCGGCGTTGAAGTGGCAAGCGGCGGAGAACGCTTCATCATGGCAGCGGATGAGATTGTCCTGTGTGGGGGAGCAGTGTCATCGCCGCACCTGCTGATGCTCTCTGGCCTGGGGCCAGCGGCGCATCTGCTGGCCCATGGGATTACGATGGTACGCGATGTGCCTGGCGTCGGGCAAAATCTGCGCAACCATCCCACGGCGGGGGTGCGCGCGCTGGCAGCCGAGGGGTTCGCTATGGACGCCGGGGCACCCAGAAATCAGGTCAGCCTGCGCTGCACCGCTAGAGGCTCTAACGCTCGCAACGACTTGCAAATCACGCCCACATCTACGAATGCCCTGGGCGATGCGTCCCGTGAATTCCGCATTGGGTGCAGGGTCGAACTGCCGATAGGCGCCGGGGAATTGACACTCGCCTCCGCCGACCCTGAGGTGCCCCCCAGGATTCAGTATCAAAGCCTGCAAGACCCGCACGATAGGGCGCGGCTGGCAGAGGCGGTGCGCCTGGCCACCCAGTTGTTGCGCCACGAGGCTTTCCATGGCATTATCGTGACATGCCTGGCGCCGACTGCGCAGGCTCTAGCCTCTGATGCAGCGCTCGACGCCTGGCTGTTGCAGACGGCTGGCAATGCGCACCACACATCAGGCACGTGCAAGATGGGGCCAGCGGCAGATGCCATGGCCGTTGTTGACCAATACTGTCGGGTACATGGGATCGAGGGACTGCGGGTGGTGGATGCCTCTATTATGCCCAACGTCACCCGCTCTAACACCAACGCCACCACGATCATGATGGCGGAACGTGTCGCCGATTGGATGCGGTGATGGAAGCACAGCCCTGACCTACTGCAGGCTTACCGAAGATATCATTGTCAATAAGAAACGCCGCGAGTGTCGGAGATAAGACGGTCTCCGCCTCCTCCCCTCAGCGGGGGGAGGCTAGACTGTTCGGCACTTGCCTCCAAGCCCAGACGCAATTGTCATAAGTGTGTGTGGATGCAATTCCCAGGCGTTTTCTCTATAATTCCAACACATAAGGGGGAGGATATGGCATGGATACATGTGTGCAAAGGGCGATTCTGCGCGTACTGGCGCAGTTTCCACAGGTGCACATCGCCTACCTGTTCGGCTCCGCAGTCGGTAATCGCTTGACCAGCACCAGCGACATTGATATTGCAGTGGCAGCGGACACCAGGCTGCCGATGGAAACCCGTCTGACCCTTGCCGCCCAGATGGCCCAAGCCCTCCATCGGGAAGTCGATCTGATTGACCTCCAGGACGTGACAGGGGAAATCCTCCAACAAAGTCTGTGTCGGGGAACAAAACTCCTGCAAAAGGACGCCATAGTCCACGCCGATCTCATCAAACGCCTGTGGTTTGATCAAAGCGATATGATGCCATACAGACGGCGCATCCTGGCCGAGCGACGGAGACGCTTTGTCCATGGATAGAGACGTGATCAACCGTAAACTGGAGTCGCTGCGTCGCTGCATCGCCCGCATTGAATCCAAGCGGCCGATCAGGCCAGATGTACTGCAGGTGAACTACGATCTTCAGGACATTATTGCGCTGAATCTGGAACGTGCCGTGCAGACCTGTGTGGATATTGCCGCGCACGTCATCAGTCAAACGGAGTTGCCTGTCCCCAGTACGATGGGGGAAGGTTTTGAACGCCTCGCAGAGCTGCGGATCATCTCCCCGCAGATTGCGACAAGCCTGCAGATAGCCGTTGCCTTCCGCAATATTCTTGTCCATAACTACACGAACATCAATTGGGACATTGTGGCCAACATCCTCACCAGCCACCTCACAGACTTTGTCCAGTTTGCCCAGGCCATCGACCGCTTGAACAATGACAGCGATCAGAAGCCGTAAGGCACCCACGCCAGTGATTCAAAAATCATCATTCCAGATCTGACCCTTCGCTTCCTGCTGCCGGCATCTCCATAGGCCCACAGCCTGCGTCCAGCCTAGCGTTACTCTGCCCTACGAGGCACTGCGGCGTGCCTGGAGCTGCTGCACAAATGCAGCATGCTCTGGCGTCTCGATCCCGTGCTGCAGCGTGGTCATGACTTGCCGGACATCGCGTCGGAGCAGGGCTGGGGCATCGAGCCACAGCCCGGGAAAAACTGTGGACTTGAACAAGCCATGCGCGTCCGCCTCGACTTCCCGATACATGCCGTCCTGCAGGACAAACCAGCGCACCATGCGCTGACGCAGGACGACCACCACATATTCCAGCACGCCAGCCTGCTCATAGTCACGACGTTTGGCGTGCAGGTCGATGGATTCACTGTTCGAGGCTATTTCCACGATCAACTCGGGCGGGCCAGTCGCATACCCGTCCTCAGAGACGCTTGACTGCCCCCCACGCTCGGGTTCGATGACCAGGGTGGCATCGGGTTGCGGCTCGCTGTCGTCACCGAGGATGGCGGTAGCGTTATCTCGTACGCTCGTCCCAGGTGTGGCGCTCCAATAGTTCGTCAGCCACCCCATAATCAAGGCATGCGATTCACCGTGCTCCAACCGTAGCGGTGATGGCACAAAGACAACCCCTCCAATCAATTCGGCACGAAAATCTGGCGGCATGGCTTCATAACGAGCGTGGAACGTTGCCTGGTCGAGATGGTCGCCGGCCTCCAGGGGTGGGAGGTGCAGTACGCTTATGACTGCGGGTGGTGCTGGTTGCGTCTGTAGTTTCTCCATACGTTGCCTCTCCGTAGAGCAGAAGCACTCACGTGCGCCGGCTGTAAGCATACCATGCATGCACGCTGTCAGCGAATCCGAGGCAAATTGCGTGCGCTCAGGATGGCTCCGTGCTCCTGACTGGCGTTGGGAGGGCGCTGGAGCGGAGGTGTGAGCGCGGCATGGCCGCCAGCGGGGGATGCTGGGTGGGTGCGGCTGGGGGGGACGCTTACAGCCGTTGCCGGCATGCTCACGCTTTCGGTTGTGGGGTCGCTATGGCAGGTGAGCACCTCTGCAAGTAAGGTGAGCGCAGCGGATGAAGCGTTCGATGGCCGGGTATGAAAAGAGTGCAGGCTGTTGCATCTGCACTTGCATAGCAGGGTGGCTCAACTTCCTGCCATTCCTGATCTCTCCTCTTAACCAATGTGCCGTCCCCAGTTCCCGTTGTTGTACGCCTGTATCACATAGGCTTCCAGGATATGCCACGCAATATCTTGCCCATTGGCCTTGCGCATGTCCTCCGCGATATCGTCTGGGATAGGTAAACCGCTGTCCATAGCCACACCCTTTATCGTACTCGTCTGCTTCAGACAGGAATATGATCTCGACCCCAACG
>JBMDXC010000729.1:0-3371 GCA_048594805.1 Candidatus Entotheonellaceae bacterium
GCCGAAGGGACGGCGGCACAACGTGCCCAAGCCACACGCCACCACCCCGACACGGTACGCCGGTGGCTGCACGACTTCCGCCAGCATGGCATGCGGGGGTTATGGCCCGCCGCGGTGCAAGTGGAGCAGCGGCGGCGAGGCCGCATGCCCCCATGCCGGTACCGCTCCTCGTCATCCTCGTCATATTCCTCATATGTGTTTTTGAAGCCATACTGTTCCTGTCTCGCAAACTCACCAACTTTGCACAACTGAGACGTTGATTTGTGAGACGAGTTTTTGAGACTATCCTCGTTGCTGATTTATTTAGCGGTATTTCCAGACAGCAATCACGCATAACTGGGTATCAAAAAAGGGGCGGATACTGTTGGGCAACCTCCCAGTGCCCAAAATGGTGCTTCCCATATGCCGTCGTTGCAGACCCAAGAGCATGGAGAATCCGGCACAGTGACAGCATCGGTGGGGCATGGAAATAGAATGACCCACAGTAATGCATGAGCCAGAGCGCTCCACCACGCATGCAAATAGCGGGGCTATTTCCAGGAGAGTATCAGGGCGTTTTACTCACGGCGACAGAGGGGTAGGGCCTGCAACTCCGAGAGAGGTGGCGTTTCTCGGTGGTTCCCTGCGATTTGGAACCAGTCAATCCTGTTCATGACCGCTACGTCGCAGACGAATACGTGGTGTGTGTGCTCCTCGGTCAATTCCCCCATGATGTTGATCTGTAATCTACAAGCACGCTCGGTACGGTGGGTGGTGATCCCCGCACTGCCAAACGCGTAATGGATGTTGACGATTACGGGCTGACAGCCAACAATGGCGGCACGTATCCGCGCAAAGGTGTTGTGATCAGTCAACCGATCAACATCAATCTCCGCCGCGCTTGGCGTGTCGCCTTGGGTTTGGGCCTGTGAAGCATGAGGGAACGATGCCATGCCATAAAACCCCGCAAAACACCAGGCGACCAACACAACGTAACGCCGCATCACACGTGTCATACCATCAACGGGGCCTTGAAGACCCCGTCTCCCTTCTATGGGTTATTGAAACTCTGTCATGCATGGCTCGACCAGCTCTGCGGGCGTAATCTGGGTACTGGCGAGGAAGGCTTCGTTGCTGCCAAGCAAGGCATCACCAATGGTCCCGGCACCGTCGTACACCAGGTGGTCCCAGTCATTCTGTGAGGCATTGAACGCATCGCTCGTATCGGCGTCACAATTCAATCTGGCCGACACTGCCGCTTCGATGACACCGTTCCTATTGAAATCCAGGTTGGCACTGGCGTTCCCAGTGAGTAGTGTGCTACAGGCGCGTACCCCGTAATGCACCAACTGCGCCTCTGTGGTACCGGTGACACCCGCAAACGCGGCCGCTTCATTGAGGCTGCCTTCGTTGACACTGGCAATCCGCAGTCGCGAGTAATCCATATTCCCACCCACACCATCAATAGTGAGCCCGACAAGCTGATAATTATAGCTCATGATGCTGAGGTAATTGGGTTTGTAGTTTTCGTTCTCATCACCGCCGTGGCGCAGACCAAGGTTGTGACCAAACTCATGCATCAGCGTACCTGCTTGTTGCAGCACGGTACCACCCGGCGTTGACCAGGTGCCCAAGGTCACAACAAAGTCGTGGCCCGGAATGCCGCGTGAGAGACCGCTGGAATCACTCCCATTATATTGGTTGGCAAACAATGCGTAATGAAAGAACTTGCTCCGGCGGGCTGGGAAATACTTGTTCTTGATGACGTCAAAGTCGGTCCAGACCGGATTTAAATCGTTATCCACATCGGCTGCAGCAATCTGCTCATTGACATCGATATGCACATTGATACCGTTGAGGCCATCCGGATTGCTGACCGGTGCATTGGCGAACGCCGCCACCACCTGGGCAATGGCGGCATCGGCCGGCTTCAACCCGGGATAGTAATCGGCTTCGATAAACAGATCCTTGTGCAGCGGATGGGCGCCGAAGTAGCGCAAATCGACACCTTCAGAGCCGAACAACTCAGCCGCATCACTCAAATTGTCACCATCAGTATCACTGACGAACGGGTTGGTCCCATACTGATTTTCGGCTGCGTCGCAGATGGAGTCCCCGTCGCTATCTGGGCTGCCCAGCGGGCACAGGTACACCGGCGTGACCTGCGTGACCAGGTAGGGGGTCCCGTCGGGATCGGTCACTTCCGTATACTGCGGCCTGTGATAGATGGTGCGCGCTAGGTAGCCAGCTTTTTCGATCCGTAAGGTCATCGCCTCCTCGCCACTGGCGGGCTGAATGAGTTTCACCTCTGCCTCGCCAGCGATATTACCGTATGCATCGAAAATATATAGCCCAGACGTGTCAGTATTTTCGCTGACCGGTGAGCCGACACAGCCCGTACCAGAGCAGGAGCCGCTGATGACTTTTACCGTCGCATTATCGATCCCAGCCCCGGTATTCGCATCTTGTACGACGCCATAGACACACCCCTGCACCAGAAGTGCCACGACACTGAGAGCCATAAGTCGTCCCATGAGATGTCTCCTCCCTTCAAGCCCCTGGCGGCGCGACCGTCCATGCTGTCGTGCTGCATGGTACGGTCCGCCTTCTGTGTCCCTGGTGATGCCAGGATGGATACTGGACCACGCATCACCAGCCCTACTGGGCAAGATCAAACTTGCGTTCTCGTGCGTGGGGAACCACTAGCGCACCGAGGGCAAGACTGTGCAGGACGGCCCGCAAGGTTCCCCCTCGAGTTTCAGCCAGCCGTTCCCAGCCCGCCGTCACACTGGGGCATTAGGGCGTGGCGCGTGTGACGTCCGATGGGCTTCGAGCATCGTGTCGGCTAGGTGGATCACAGAGCATGCCACCAGATGCCTCACGTCTTGCTAGCCCCAGGGCTCTGGAATGCTGCCTATGCTCGCAGGATGGCTGCGCGTGACATGTGGGATGTAATGATATCCGTCGAGGGGAGCCATAGGGTGTGCGTCAGGTCACTGAAAATCTGTAGCCTTTCTTACACACCATACGCGGCCCAGTGCAGGCCGAACACTCCGATTCACAGCGGTACGTGGTCGGAATGGGACAAAAGGGGGTCCATCCTTGTCATCTTCGGAATTAAATGAGACGTGGTCATAAATCAGGTAGTGTCCCTGTAACGGGTACAAGTCGTTCTCCAATTCAAACTGGTCGACAAGGCAGATATGCTCCGCAGATCACTTTTGCGGAGGGTCTGCCCAGATGGACAACAAGACATGTTACTGCCGGAACCCGCAGTGTCCCCTGTATGGCCGTATGGCGCCATACGCCCAGTTGAAGTTTCGAGGTTGGCATCGGCAGGCCGCGCGTTTTCGCTGTCAGGTCTGCCCCGGGTTAGTGTCGGCGCGCACCGG
>JBMDXC010000073.1:0-4219 GCA_048594805.1 Candidatus Entotheonellaceae bacterium
CAGTCGTGCCACTGGTTTTTTCCATCCACAACGCGTGTCGATCCAGGCCATCGCTCAAGAAAGCCTGCTCATTCTGCCGCAGTGCTTGTTTGTCCAGGCGTGGCAAAAGCGGCAGGTCAGCAGGAGACTGGACCGCCTTCCAATCGACCTGGCGCCACTGCTCCCGGTAGTAAGGCACACGCGTAGCAGCTAGTTCCACGATATAGGGTAGTCGCTCAGCATACCACGCCGCCATATCCGCGCGCGACCAGCTTTGCCAACTGTGAAAGCGTTGGCGCCACTCTCGATAGCCAGGGCCATGATTGATTCTTTCGTGGCGCGCGGCATAGAAACTCAAAGCGGCCTCCTGCAGGAATACCGGCAAGCGCCAGTACAGCCGCATCTTCCAGTCTTGGATCATACACTCAACATCCGCTCTACTTATCTACACCGTTAGTAGCTACGGAAACGCCAGGGAGAAGACCTCTGTACTCTCTGTCTCACCCCTCGACCACCGCAGACGCCTCTGTAAAGAGCTTTTGCAGTTTACTCAATCGCATATAATCGTCTCGCTTGATCTTACTGCCTTTCCATCGCATGTCGCGGTTCAGCCTATGACCGTGAAAATCTAAGCGTATCGCCGTGCGCGCTTTGTTGTTCGGATCACCGTATTTTGGCCAGGCTGGCCCCTTATGAAAGCCATTGCCATGGATGATAGCGATGCTGCCGCGCTTGACCCGTACCGCTCTCCAGGTGTCTTTCTGGTAGTATTTTTCCATCTCGCCATCACTAATCCTGCCATCATCAGCATCGATCCCTAAATCGCGGCTGAGTCGTGGTCGACATGATCTGACATCATAGCGATTGGTACCTGGCACATAGACTAGCGGGCCACGGGTATCATCGATATCGACGAGATAGACAAAAGCCTGAATCGAATCGGTCTCGTCATTGTCTCGATGAAAGTTACTCGCCTCGCGCGGCCTGTCTCCCGGAAAATCCCGCAGCAGCATGACCTTGTACCATGGAGTAATATAGCCTAGAAAATTGGTCACAATTTTGAGGATGCCCTCGTGATAGGCGATGTTGACACACTCTGGGATATGTATAAGTGGATCCTTAAGAGCGATCATCTTCTCGGATGCTTCTAATTCCTGATAGGCCAGCCCTTCCAGGGAAGCGCGCCGTTTGTTTTGGACAGAATAGGCGTCATAGAAATCCAACTGTAAGCTGCGCAAGCGTAGTTCGGCTTTTTCCAGGATCGTATCTATCAGGGCTGTCTCAAAAAAGTCGTGTATCACAGTGAATCCTTGGTTGCGTAGCTCCTCACAGTGCTTGGCTTCGAGCGCATTCATGATGAATAGTGGTTTTTCTTGGCGATAGAGGCTCCGCTCAGCCATGGCCGCGACATACCTCGAATAGGCCACGCGTGCTTTACAAAGAGCACTATAGAGATATGGCTGGCTACGTAAAAGTCGGATGAGAGTGGGAGAGCTATGCTTGAACGCTGTTTGCATGCGACATCCTTTGAATGACGACGTAATGGTCTTGCGACACAGACATGCATTATAGGCCGCCAGATGCCCCAAAATAGCCCATAAACCAGCGTATTCACCACCCACTGTGCTTGGTAATTCAATGACGTGTGATGCCATACGCTAGAAAAGTTTATGCTCGCGTTTTCATGTGGACCACCTCGCCTTAGAGAGCCGGTCCAGTGCTATAGCCATATTTTTGTGCACCATAAAGCGCTCAAGAACCTGGCTCTTCCCAATAGCACCGCGCCGCGTCCGTTCGGCAGGCGCTGCTGCCAAGCGCACCAGCGCCTCGGCTAAGCCGATGACATCCTGAGGCAGGACGAGTAACACTCCCTCGGCACCTGCGGCGATTTCCACGACAGGAGGGATGGCAAACGCGACGGCTGGGACACCCATTACCAGGGCCTCCAGGAGGCTGTTGGGCATGCCTTCCTCGTGGCTCGTAAAGGCAAAAAGATCGGCGGCACAGAGGTATTCCCATACCTTTTCGGGTGGGCAGGCTGGTAGCAGCGTGATGTGGCGGCGGAGCTCAGGCATGGCTTCCAGGGTCTTGTAAACCGTATTGGTCTCATCCAAAGCTGGCATGGCTCCGACCAGCACGCAGGTAATGTTAGGATTCTTGGCAACGGCAAGTGCTATAGCATCTATGAGCTCGAAGACCCCCTTACTGCGGCAAATCCGTCCAATACTCAGGATCAGAACCTGCTGCTCCGGGATACCCCACGCCCGCCGTATCTGCTGCCGGATGTCCGCTATTGGCAGCGGCGGTGGCATTGGTATCCCGCGTGGCAACACAAGATGTCGCTCAGCAGACAGCGTGCTCTGATCCACCCCCAGGAGACGAGCCGCTTTGTCTAAAAGGTCCCGACTTTGATAAAAAACGATATCGAGATTTTGCAGGGCACGCGCGACCGCCTTTTCATGCGACGGAGACGCTGGAACATTCCCTGTGGCCCAGCCAGTAGTCGGCAGCCCCAGGGTGCGTCCCAGGCGCCAGGCCAGCCCCCCAACGCCAAGGATATCGAAGGCAAGTATTGCATCAAACTGCATGCGATGATGCATCTGCATCACTGTCCGACGACACCACCAAAACGCCGCTTGCTCTCCCCAAAACGCTCCCCCGAGGCGTGGCAACTGTGGGTAGGCTGGTCGGTACACCGGAATGCCCTGGCGCATTTCGTAGGCGGGAATCTGTGTATAGACTTGCCAGCGTGGCACCAGCGCCGAGAGCACGGGTGGCGCGTAAGGACGTGGCACGAGGACTTCCACCCCATCACATAAGTCCCGCAGTACTTTGACACTACGCTCATTGAAAGACGCCGCCAATGGGTGAGCGGGATAGGGATAATTTTGCGCCAGGACTAAGACCTTCATGCCTCATTTCCCAAGGAGCGTCTCAAGGAGCGTCTGAGGAGCAATATCCTGGGCTGGGTTGCATGGCCTGCAGCCAAAGAGCTT
The DNA here is from genome assembly GCA_048594805.1 of Candidatus Entotheonellaceae bacterium. GTDB lineage: Bacteria > Tectomicrobia > Entotheonellia > Entotheonellales > Entotheonellaceae > SXND01. Next base: position 2,976 of record JBMDXC010000073.1, read on the forward strand.
GCAGCGCATACCAGGACCAGCCAGAACCATTTGTGCCTCAAAAACGGATGCGCCATCGCCGCTGCCAAAACGGTGATGAGGATCGCTAGGGGTAACAGGCCTAAGCGCCCGGTGCGGGCCTGCCAAGCCGTCTGTGCACACTTCCAGAGGCCCATGAAGAAGGGCACAGCCCCCACGATTCCTCCCTCTAAGAGTAGCTGCAGGAAGAGATTATGCGCATCTCTACGGGACACGCCCAGGCGTCGTCCCAACTCACGTTCATATATGATCGGTCCCCACCCAAGCAGGGGACGTTCTAGAAACATCTTCAAGGATGTAGGCACAATATATTCTCGTCCAGCAAGGTTTCCTTCAGAAACAGCCTGCTCCCAGCGTCGCTCAGCACTAGAACTATTCATGATGAAGTAGACAGTAGCAGTAATACCAAGAAGCACCAAGAGTAGAGTACATAATTTCCGCTGTGAGCGCATGTGCGGGACTAAGTACACTAAAAACCCGATCAGCAAGCTACCCATACCCGCTCGGCCGCCCGTCTTTACAAGCGCCGCTAGTATCGGCAGAGCCAAGCAGGCCCAGAGAAGCTTGGTGAAGAGCGTGTATGCTGGATGCAGGCAGAGACCCGCTAGAGTCACAATTGCAAGTGCGCACATGGTGGGTAAATCGTTACCTAACCCCAGGACAGTGGCTCGCTCCGGCTCTCCTCCAACATCAATGGAAGTGGGCTGAAAAGCGGGAAGCTGCAGCAACATGCCGACTGCCAGGACCGATGATGCGATAGCATACATCCACAACGCCTGCAGCATGATTCTTTCATCTTTGCAGAGGTCTTCAGCCACCCAAAAGAATAAGATCAACTGCAGCAAGGTAAACAGCTGTATAAAAGAATCAAAGACCAATTCCCCCGGAAGGAACAAACCATTCATGATATAGATAGCCGCATAGGCCAGAAACCACCCGCAAGCGCGTGACGGTGAGGGCCACAAGGCCAGCAGCGGATTGTAATAAAAGCAATATACCGCAAAGAACAGCAATCCTACCTGCCTCGCGGATAAACCGACGACATCGAACACGCCGGAGATCGAGAACACATACAGTAGCAAGCACCAATGAACCAACTTGGGGGTGTGATGCTGAGAGGAGACGTCTACGGCTATGACTTCCGGTGTAGAAGGCAGGTCAGGAGGTCGTAAAGGATTCCTGTCAACGCGCTGTATCCTTACCACTCTCGCTTTGGAGACACTCAC
>JBMDXC010000730.1:0-1555 GCA_048594805.1 Candidatus Entotheonellaceae bacterium
GCCATCGTCTATTCCACGGTGATCGATCCCGGGAATCCACAGCGCATCTATATCGCCACGCGCGGGCTTTCCAACAACGGCAGCCAGCCCTGGAGCGGCATCGTGTACCGCAGCGACGATGGAGGCTCAACCTGGGTTCGCAAACTGTATAACCTGGGCGGATCGGATTACCAGGATTATGTTTATTATCTGACTATACATCCCAGATCGGCTAATATCCTGTTTGCCGCCACCCACGAGCACGGCATCCGCCGCAGCACCAACTATGGGGATTCCTGGCAGGGGGTTAATAACGGTATCACCAACCTGTCAACGCGGGCGGTTGTCACCGGGCCGAATTCGGAATATCACGATTATGTTTATACCGGTGTTTGGGAGCGAAGAGGCGTGTACAGATCTACCAACCTGGGCGGGTCGTGGACGCTGAAGGACAATGGGATCGACGGTGCGCATATCTACTCCATGGATATCGACCCCGAGCGGCCGCGCTGGGTATATGCGGCTACTTATAACATGGGCCTGATGCGTACCACCGACGCAGCCAACAATTGGTACAACGCCGGGCTGTCCTGGGATTCGATCGCTACGGTGCGCATCAACCCGGCCGACAGCAACACTGTCTTCGCCGGCACGGCTGGTGATGGTCTGTTCGCCAGCCGGGACAGCGGGTCCACGTGGCAGCGCAGCCAGACAGGCCTAAATGCCAGCTCGGCGACGGCCTTGGTGGTTTCACCGGGCGATTCCCAGGTCTATTATGCAGCGGTGTATGGCAGCGGTGTCATGCGCTCGTCTGATGCAGGCCTGACCTGGGATGACTTCAGCCAGAACCTCGGCAACCTGCTGGTGAACAGGCTGGTCCAGCAACCGCAGCGCTCGGTGTTGTTCGCCTTGACGGATGGCGCTGGACTGTACCGCTGCGACCTGCAGAGCGCCGGGAGTTGCTGGCAGCGGGTGGGAACGAATCTACCCTCAGCTGCCGAGGTGGGGGTTCAACTGCATTCGGGACCGCCATTTTCTAACTGGGACTCTTTCATGGAGGCTTACGGCCCGCCAGAGCCTGACTTGGGTGCCGTTCAGCCGGAAGCATTGCCCGGGAATGATGGGTTACAAGCGCTCGCCTTTGCTCCGTCCAACCCGGACGTGGCGTACATCGGCACCCATAACTCGGGTGTGTACAGGTCCACGGAGGGCGGGTTAAGCGGGACGGCCTCGGGGCTCTCAGGTAAAAAAGTGTGGGCATTGGGAGTAGATTCTAACAACCCACAGGTCGTGTATGCCGCCACGAATCAGACTGGGGAGGTCAGGATGAGCGTGAACGGCGGAGGCAGCTGGACGGACATCAGCCTTCCCGGGGTGACGGTGTATTCCCTGGCTGTGCCCGCCACTGCGCCCGCCCTGCTGTACGCGGGCAGCAGCAATGGGGTCTATTTGCGATCCGGTGACGTCTGGACCCCGCTAGGGTTGGCGGGCAGCACGATCGCCTGGGTAGCCGTCCATCCGACAGATGCTAGCCGCATGTACGCTGGCACTACGGACGGGTCCTTTGTTTCGCGAG
>JBMDXC010000731.1:0-6031 GCA_048594805.1 Candidatus Entotheonellaceae bacterium
ATCGATAGAGCTGAAAGGACCTTTGAATCCGAGCCGGGGTGGAGGCAAAGAAGGCGTAATATGCAGTACGCCAGTGAACTATGTGAGACTCTCAGGGGCACTGCAAGAGCAGTCCTCTTCCGCGTTCTTGACGACAAATAAGTCAAAAGCTTTAGCATCGTATGTGTGTCCTGCATGTGCCCCTCGCTGAGGCAAGGTCGCACCAATGAAGTGTCAGCACCTAGTTTTTTGCTATTTTCTCTGCTGCGCCGTATTTATCGCTGTAGTTCTGCCTCTTCGATCGATGGCACAGACAGCAACATCCGGCGTAAGCGCTGAGAGCATAGGCGAGGTATCAATCGCGAATTTCGGCGGACAAGGCGACGGTGTCAGCGATGCTACCTCCGCCTTCAACTCCGCAATTGCAGCCGCAACGCCACAATCGCTCACAGTCTATTTCCCCTGTGGAAGTTTTCGCTTTGCCTCACGTCCTAATCCAATTGAATCTGGGTTGCGGTTGCGGGGATGTGGAAGCGTAGGATCGAACCCAGAGTATGGTTCTTCCCTGATGGCTGATTACGATGAACGGTCACCAGAAGAGGCCTTTTTGGTGTGGACCGGTGCCTACAAAAAGGGCGGTAAGGGCTGCTGCGCGGGAACCGGGGGTGGGATTGAAAATCTCGCGGTATATAAAGGCGCAGGCAAAAAGGGCGGCACTGCCATCAAGATCACCGGGATAGATGACGGCCATCGCGCCGGTTTCTCCACCATTTCCGACGTGCTGGTCGGCAGCGTGGGCGGTGGCACCTGGGCGCATAACTTAATCATTGACGGCAGCTGCTGCACCACGCCTCACGGCCAAGGTGTGCGGGATACATATATCAACAATTTCTGGGCGGCTCAGGCGTCGTCAGCGGGTCAATCGGTTTTGTTGCGAAGCGCCGTCCAGGTATTCTGGCATGGAGGTGAAGTCATGCCCGCCGGAGCCGGCTCACATACGGGCATCACCATCACCGGAGGGAATCAGACCACGCAACAGAGCGTAAATATTTTTATCTCTGATGTCTACATTGTTGGTAGTTTAACGATTTCGAACGCTCATTCTATCTCATTCAGAGGTCTCGTCGGTGGAGATGCCATCATCGAACCGAGCGCTTCACATGTTGTCCTCGGAGGCCTGGTTGCAGGGAAGATCGTCAACCGATCCGCGAGTGCCACTATCAAAACGAACAAAGTGATATCGCTGCCGCAGGCAGGGCAATTGATGACCCGCGCTTTACAGACAGGCACCACAGAGTCAGCGGATCTGGCCGGTACCTGTACGGCGGCTGCCCACTCTTGCTCTTATACCTTCACAGGTACCTACACTGCGCACCCCATCTGCACGGCAAGCAACGAAACCACGGGTATGTCTGACGTGAAGGTGACGTACAATGGCGTCACGTCCGTTACCTTCACTACCCCAGGAGCTACAGATGTAATTGCTTTCATCTGTATTGGCCGCAACTAACCCCGCCAAACCCAAGCAACGATAGACGATCAGGTTCGCTGGAGACTGCTTGCTTCCGGTCCTGTCAAGATTAGGTCCAGTGTGACATCAATCTCGGCCCATCTCCCCATTGAGAACATTACCTTGCAGCTAAGGAGAGCACACCTTCTAATGAAACAGGTGTTGATTCAAGGCGGTACCGCGATTGTCTCTGATGTGCCAGCACCACAGGTGAGCCCAAAGAACATTTTGGTGCGCGTTGATTACTCTTGCATCAGTGTCGGCACAGAGATGGCGGGAGTAAGAATGTCCGGTCTTCCACTGTATCAACGCGCCCTCAAACAACCAGAGAACGTCAAGCGTGTCATGGAGATGGTGCGTGATCAGGGTATTAAGCGCACCATGCACCGTGTCACAGGGAAATTGGCGGCAGGCAGTCCGACTGGTTATTCTGCCGCAGGGGTGGTGATCGAAGTCGGCACGGAAGTTGATGGATTTTCAGTGGGTGACCGGGTGGCATGCGCCGGTGCCGGGATTGCCAATCACGCCGAAGTGATAGATGTTCCCATAAACCTGGCAGCCAAAATCCCAGATACGGTCAGTACTGATATGGCATCCACCGTCACACTAGGCGCCATTGCTCTGCAAGGAGTCAGGCGTGCCCAACCTACTCTCGGTGAAACTTTTGTCGTCGTGGGACTTGGCATTCTTGGACAGTTGACGGCACAAATGCTGTGTGCTCATGGCTGTCATGTCATTGGTGTGGATTTGGAGACTAGACGCATCGATCAAGCACTGGAACATGGCATGGATGTCGGGATCGATCCCACGGTGGAGAACTACATCGAGCGTGTCCATCAGCACACCGATGGGGTAGGTGCTGATGGTGTGATTGTAACGGCTGCCACTGCAAGCCATCAGGTCATCAGCGAGGCAATGCAATGCTGCCGGAAAAAGGGGCGTGTGATCTTGGTTGGCGATGTAGGGCTCAATCTCAATCGCTCCGACTTGTATACAAAGGAACTCGATTTCCTGATTTCAACTTCCTATGGACCTGGCCGTTATGACCCGTTCTACGAAGAAGGTGGTCAGGATTACCCGCTGCCCTATGTGCGCTGGACTGAAAATCGGAACATGCAGGCATATCTTGCCTTGTTGGCCAAACGCCAAGTCAGACTGGACAGCTTTTACCATCGACCCTACAGCATAGACCGCGCCAAGGAGGCTTACGAGGCGCTGAAAGTTGAAGGGGAAAAGCCGCTGATGGTGCTGCTGGAGTATCCGCCACGATCAGCGGCATTAGCACGTCGTGTCGAGATGCGCGTCCCGGTCTCCCCAAAAGCGGACAACATACGGGTGGCGATTGCCGGCGCATCGAGCTTCGCCCAGGGCATGCACCTGCCTAATATGGTGATCTTGCGCAAGGATTATGCACTGCGTGCAGTCATGAGTCGCACCGGAGCCAATGCCCGCGCTGTAGCCACACAGTATCAAGCTGCGTATTGCACCACTGATTATGAGGAAATACTCAAAGACGACCAGGTAGATCTGGTCATGATCACTACACGCCACGATCTCCACGGTCACATGGCTTTGCAGGCTTTGCGTGCCGGCAAACATGTTTTTGTGGAGAAACCTCTGACTTTGCAAGAGAGCGAGTTAGCGGACATCGAACAGTTTTACGCAGACAACCCAGACGGCCCATTGCTGATGGTTGGGTTTAACCGGCGTTTCGCGCCAGCGATACAGGCCATCCGGCAGATATTGCAGCAACGCACCACGCCCATCATCGCTAATTACCGCATGAATGCCGGTTTCATTCCCCCAGACCACTGGGTGCATGGTGCAGAGGGCGGCGGTCGCAACCTCGGTGAGGCTTGCCATATCTACGACCTGTTCAACTCGCTATGCGGCGGTGCAAAAGTAGTTGCGGTCAACGCCTATGCCATTGATCCGGTTTCCAAACAATGGCACAAGAACGACAACTTTGTTGCCACTATGAAATATGCCGACGGATCAGTCTGTACCTTAACTTATACGGCCCTGGGGGACACGTCCTATCCCAAAGAACAGATGGAAGTATTTGCTGACGGCAAGGTGATAGTGCTGCATGACTACAAAACCGTTCAGGTCCACGGCGGCAAGCACAAGGGATGGTCGTCCAAAGCCGCGCAGAAAGGCCAATTGCAGGAACTTGAAGCCCTGGCCGATACGCTCCTGCGTGGCAAGCCCTGGCCAATCTGTCTGGCGGAACAGATGCAGGCGACTCGCATTGGCTTCGCAGTCGAACAGCAGATTTCCCTGCCGTGTGCTGGCACAGCAGCTACAGAGGCCATGTTATGTGCGGTATAGCCGGTATCTATTGCTATAACAGTCCGTACCGGGTTGAGGAAAAAATCCTTACCCAAATGCGCGACACCATGCTGCATCGGGGTCCAGACGGTGGCGCCAGCTGGATTGCCCCTGATCGGCGGGTCGGTCTGGCGCATCGCCGCCTCTCCATCATTGACCTCAGCACTGCTGCCACCCAGCCAATGCCCAACGAGGACGAAACCGTCTGGGTCATCTTCAACGGTGAGATCTACAATCACCTGAGGCTGCGCCGCCAACTGAGTGCAGCCGGACACCACTTTCGCACTGACCATTCCGACACTGAAGTCATCGTCCACGGCTATGAACAATGGGGTATTGCCGGGCTGTTAGAGCGGATAGAAGGCGACTACGGCATCGCACTATGGGATTGCCGCAAAGAGAGCCTCTATCTCATCCGCGACCATATTGGGGTCAAACCGCTCTACTTCTCTCTGCAAGATGGCATGCTCCTGTTCGCATCGGAGATCAAGGCCATCGTGGCCCACCCGGCGGTAAAGCTGGACGTGGATGCCATGGCCATGTACCACTACCTGTCGTTCCTGACCACACCGGCACCGCTCACCATGTTCAAAGGCGTGTTCAAGCTCCCGGCTGGCCATTATCTGGAGATCGGCAAGACCGGCGAGTTTCGTGCCACACGCTACTGGGACGCTGTGCCCGGACGCGGGATTCCGCCCCAGGACATTGCTGGTCTCGACTGGCCAGCGCGTGAGCAGTACTACCTCCGTGGCATCCGTGAGCGGCTGATCAGTGCTGTGGAAAAACGCATGATGTCCGACGTGCCCTTCGGCGTCTTCCTCTCCGGCGGTATTGATTCCTCCACCAATGTCGCGCTGATGTCTCGGTACATGGACCGCCCTGTCGACACCTTCACCGTCGGCTTCAAAGACTACCAACACCTCAATGAACTTGCAGAGGCCGAACTCGTCGCCAGGCAGTTTAAGACCAATCACCACCAGGTGCTCATCGACGAGCGTGACATGCGTGGTTATTTGGACGACCTCATCCACCATCAGGACGAGCCGATTGCAGACTGGGTCTGCATCCCACTTTACTTTGTATCTAAACTGGCTAAAGACAGTGGCGTCACTGTGGTGCAGGTTGGTGAAGGCTCCGACGAACAGTTCTGCGGCTACGCCAGCTACATGGGATATCTGGAGCTCTACAGCAAATACTGGCAGCCCTTCCGTCACTTTCTGCCCAGCCCCTTACAACACGCAGTCGCCGGCATGGCCAGATGGGCCGCCGGTATGCACCCTGCGCTGGAGGTGTACGCCGACATCATTGATCGCGCCAGTCGTAATCGAGAACATTTCTGGAGTGGCGCGACCGTGTTCTGGGACATTCTCAAGAAACAACTGGTGATGCCGGGCAGTATTCACCCCTCCGCGATGCCAACAGAACTGTTGGCATCCGGTCTGCTCCCGCATAGTTATCTCGAACTAGACTCTTTCAACATCATCCGCTCTTTCAACGAGCGAATCGATCAAGGCCACCCTGGACAGGATGTGCTCACCCGCATGATCTACAACGAGTTCAAGCTGCGCTTGCCCGAACTGCTGCTCATGCGTGTGGACAAAATCGCCATGTCGGTGTCACTGGAAGCGCGCGTGCCTTTCCTGGACCATCACCTCGTGGAATACACCATGGACATCCCCATGCAAGACAAGGTGCACGGGCACACCGCCAAGTACCTGCTCAAGAAGGCTGTGGAGGGCTTGATCCCCGATAAGATCATCTATCGCAAAAAGATGGGCTTCGGCGCCCCAATGTCGCAGTGGATACGCGGCGATTTCGGTAGACAGATCGAAGTCTCGATGATGTCATCCCGTCTGCTCGATCGCGGCTTTTTCAATTGCGACTACATTACCAACCTGTTCAGGGATCACCACTCTGGGCGGCGAGACAACAGTTTGTATATCTGGACACTGTTCAACCTGACGGCGTGGTATGACTACTGGATTGACGGGGATGCACATGCATAGGTGTGAAGAACATACAACACTTGCATCGACAAGTGCAAAGGCTTCCGCCAGAGTCGAAGCTCAGAAGCAATGGAATACGAACCCATGTGGAGCACTTCCCACGGCGAGCTACGACGGACTGTTCTGCGAGCGCCTTATAACCGAATCAGGATCCCGCCGTGTGGCGGGCACTGGGAGCCCACCGTGAGAAATCTCTTGAGCGGTG
>JBMDXC010000732.1:0-3611 GCA_048594805.1 Candidatus Entotheonellaceae bacterium
CGTACTGGATGGCCAGATCGGTGTACATGTATCCGGGATAGCCGCGGCGTCCGGGCACTTCTTCACGAGCAGCGCCCATCTGGCGCAGAGATTCGCAGTAGTTGGTCATGTCCGTGTAGATAATGAGCACGTGCATGTCCAAATCGAAGGCCAGATACTCAGCGGTGGTCAGTCCCAGTCTGGGAGTCAGAATCCTCTCCACAGCCGGGTCGTCGGCCAGGTTGAGGAACACCACTGCCCTCTCCAGGGCGCCTGTTCTCTCGAAGTCAGCCAGGAAGTGCTGAGCTTCTTCGTTGGTGATGCCCATGGCGCAGAAGATAACTGCGAAAGACTCGGCCTCGCCGAGAGCCTTGGCTTGCCTGGCAATTTGCAGGGCAACATCGTTGTGTGGCAAACCTGCGCCAGAGAAAATGGGCAGCTTCTGGCCGCGCACCAGTGTGTTTGTGCCGTCTATGGTAGAGATGCCGGTTTGGATAAAAGCACGCGGCTTCTCGCGGGAAGCTGGATTGATGGCAGCTCCTGCAATATCTCTTAGTACCTCGGGAACAATCTCCGGCCCGCCGTCTCTGGGCTTTCCGGATCCAGACAGAACGCGTCCCACGATGCCGGGAGACAGTGGCATCTTGATGACGTCTCCGGTGAAGCTGACTGCGCTATCTTTGGACAGACCGCCGGTTCCCTCGAATACCTGAATAACCACGATCTCATCAGAGGTATCCAGAACCTGTCCTCTCTTCAGCTCTCCGCCAGTCCTGATCTCGACGAGCTCATTGTAGCCAACTGGCTCGGTCTTATCTACGAAGATGAGTGGTCCGGAGATCTCAGTAATAGTCTTATATTCCTTGGTCATTTTGAACCCTCCTCACTTCAGCGCCTTGAACTCGGCTTCCATCTGAGCCATAACCTTTGCCAGGATGGGCTCATACTCGGCTTCCAGCCTCACCTTGGCCAGAGCATCCTTGGATGGAACGGATGTAATCTGCGCCACAGATATGCCCCTCTGGACTGCATCGAAGGCGAGATCCCTGTACTTGAGGATAGCTTCCAGGAGGTCGAACTGCTTCTTGTATGGAGCGAATGTGTCCACCGGGTGGAATGCGCTTTGAGCCAGCCAGAAGTTGATGATCATCCTGGCGACTTCCAGTGTAATCTGCTGATCCTCAGGCAGGGCATCGGAACCGACGAGCATCACGATTTCTTCCAGCTCGGCATTCTCCTGCAGTATGGCCATGGCGCGTCTCTTGTTCTTGTTCCAGTTCGGGCTGACATTCTCCACGAACCAGGGCTCTAGGGTCTGGTCATACAGGGAGTAGGAATCAAGCCAGTTGATGGACGGGAAGTGACGGCGCTGTGTAAGCTTTGAGTCCAGTGCCCAGAATACCTTGACCATTCTCAGTGTGTTCTGAGTGACGGGCTCCGTAAAGTCTCCGCCAGCAGGGGACACAGCACCTACAATGCTGACTGAACCCTGGCCGCCGTTGAGAACCTCGGCACGTCCGGCACGCTCGTAGAAGTCGGCAAGTCTGGCACCAAGGTATGCGGGATAACCTTCCTCACCAGGCATCTCTTCTAGACGCGAGCCCATCTCTCTCATGGCCTCTGCCCACCGAGAGGTGGAGTCAGCGGTCATCAGGCAGTCGTAGCCCATGTCTCTGTAGTACTCGGCTGTTGTCATTCCGGTATAAATGGATGCCTCTCTTGCCGCCACAGGCATGTTGGAGGTATTGGCGTATACGATGGACCTCTCCATGAGGGGCCTGCCGGTCCTGGGATCCTGCAGCTCTGGGAACTCATGCAGCAGATCGGCCATCTCATTGCCGCGCTCGCCGCATCCCACATAAATCACAATGTCAACATCTGCCCACTTGGACAGGGTCTGCTGCATAACCGTCTTTCCGGTTCCGAATCCGCCGGGGATGGCTGCAGTTCCGCCCTTGGCCAGGGAGAAGAACCCGTCCACTACCCTCTGTCCTGTTCTGAGTGGGATGGTTGGTGCCAGCTTTTCTGTCACGGGCCGAGCCTGTCTCACAGGCCATTTATGCATCATGGTGAGCTTTGTCCCGTCATCCAAGACGGCGATTGTCTCATCGACGGTGAAGTTTCCACTATAAATCTCTTTGATGCTCCCGCCCTTCATCTTGGGTGGGACCATGATCTTATGCTTGATGAGCAGCTGCTCCTGAACTTCACCAATGGCCTGGCCGGGCTTGATTGCATCTCCCTTTTTCACAACAGGCTTAAACTCCCACTTCTTCTTGTGATCGATGCCGTCAACGAATAGGCCTCGGCTGATGAAATCTCCCGACATCTCTGCCAGCCTTGGCAGTGGCCTTTGGATACCGTCGTAAATCTGGGTCAGAATGCCTGGACCGAGCTGTGCGACCAGGGGTGCACCAGTTTCCTTGACGGGCTCGCCGGGACGCACGCCGCCAGTGTCCTCGTATACCTGAATGATATGTTTATTGCCGGAAACGCCGATGACTTCGCTCATCAGGCCTTCCTCGCCGACCAGGACCAGGTCGTACATGGAAGCCTTCAGGCCTGTTGCCTGAACTAGTGGTCCGGCGACTCGCTTTACTTTGCCTACTTCCATAAATCAACACCTATTGCCCTTTTAATCTTCTCTCTCATCTCTGTGCTCTGCTCGGTTCCAATAGTAATAACGGTTGGCTTGATCGACTCGGAGAGCTGCTCTTGAAGCCTCTTGGGCAGCTTATTGTAATCCGATTGCCTCAACACCAGAATTCCCACATTGGAATCCGCCATAACCGTGCCAATCTTTGCGACCATTTCATCTTCAGTATTGGCCGCATAAGATTTCTTAATTCCTGCCAGGTTGAACCCGAGGACGCTCTCGCTTCCACCTACAAAAGCAATCTCCATTTTAGGCCACCACCACTTGCTCCTCTATGAGCTCAGCAGGAAGGCCTGCTTCCTTTCCTCGGACGATCTTCCTGATGTTCGCAACCTCGGTCTCCTTGCTTACCATGTAACCGAGCACCGGCAGTATAGATAATGGATGATAGTTCGAAAGAGCCCATGCATACCTGATGAGATACGCCTTAAGCCTGGCCTCGATCCTGCTTACGGCCTCGATATCTGCCGTGGCTACGTCGGAGATCGATGACCAGAACGGGTAACCTTCAAGTCCCCTGAGGAACTCACCGAAAGGCTGGCCAGCCATACGGGTCAGCTCGTCGTAGAACTTTCCTCCAGGGATCAGGTTCTCCTGAATCACGGCTGCATCGATGCCTGCCCTGTTCATCCTGAAGAGAGTGATAAGGTTCTTTATATCTATCTCCCTGCGGACGTACTTGAGGAGCAGGCCTCCACCAACAGACAGAGTGCCGCCAACGGCGCGCTCCATCCTGAAGTAGTAGAGCTTATCGAGCGCATTCTCCAATGATGCCAGGTTCTTTCCGTCGTACTGCGAAAGCGCGCTGGCGTAGTCTGTTCCATCAAAGGCTGAGATGACCTCCTGGACAGAGTCCTTCTTGGCCAGCTCCGCAAGGAAATCGGGGGATAGCTCGCCTGCCGGAACCAGATACTTTATGATCTCAGTATCGCTGGCTCCGTAGAACTTGCCTCGTATCAAGGTCTTGATATTCCAG
>JBMDXC010000733.1:0-3471 GCA_048594805.1 Candidatus Entotheonellaceae bacterium
GGCGCATTTTGACCCACCGGACTTTGCACTGCGTCTGGCCCGCAAGGACGTTTCTCTGGCTGTCGAGGTGGGGCGGGAGTTCAATGTCCCGATGCGCCTGGCCAACCTGACGTTGGAAGAACTGACCGAAGCCTTCAACCGTGGCTGGGGCCAGCGCGACTCCCGCGTCGCCATGCTCTTGCAAGAAGAGCGCGCCGGGGTCAATGTGCAGGTGCCCAAGGAGAAAATCCAGGAGATCCTGGATAGCGACCGCAGCGGTACCTAGGGCGGTCGCAAGCAGTCTTTGCGGCCATGCCCCGGTATGCCTTGGCCCTTGAGATGACCGGCTTGTGGTTCCAGGGGCCCCGTGTGGGCCCCTGATCTCACCCTGTAACAAGCGCCACCTTTAAGGTCCATCCTGCCCCTCACTGCCCTGCCCACCTCGCCCCCCAACGTACAGCATGACTACGCGCTGCCAGGCATCCGCCTCACGGCCGTATGGCTGGCGCGCCAGGCGATAGTCCAGCTTGCGGATTAACGCGTGCAGCTCATCCTGTAACCTCTGCAGATGGACCTGCTGCGCTGCGAGCACGTCCGACAGATGCTCATGCTGCCTCCCCTGCTCGACCAGACGCATAGTGTGCAGCCAGCACAGGCCACTCGAAGTGGCAAATGCTTGCACCAGCTCCGGTTCCTGCCAGTCATCCAGGAGCACGTGGAGATAGAGCTGCTCCTGCTCCTGCCACAGGTAGCACACTGGACAAGGCCGTTGCTGTCGCCAGGTGCGTAGCCAGCCCTGCAGGCGTTGCGCCAGTGAGCGCTGCCAGCGCCAGCGCCGTGTGGCTGGCGGAGCAGCCGTCAGTGCAGCAAGATGCTCCAGGTCATGGTGCAGCACATCGGCATAGAGAATAGCTAAACTTCCGGCACTGTGAGGTGTCTCTGTTGCCATCCAGGCGTGCCAGTGACACAGCCCGCGGGCCTCCCGCCAGGTATCCCGCTGGTCCACATCGGTTACCGCTTCGTTCAGCAGCGTTTCGACATAGCGCTGGCTTTTGCGCTGGCCTATGCGGCAGAGCGCGCAGCCTGGAGTCTGTAAAGCCTCGATCCAGTCGAGGCGGAGCAGCTTGTTGGCTGTAGTGTTTGGGGAGAAAGCCGAGAGAAGACGCTTCAGCATGAGATCAACCAAATGTATAAATAAGCTTGCAGGCACTATAGATACGGGCACTGTAGCAAACTCGCCCTGAAGAGACAATGTGCTCAATACGTGACGTGCACTTGCAAACAAAATCTTGTATTGTCCCCCAGTACGCCACGCTGGTCGTCCGCCTGCATCATACGATGCCGTTTGACCCGACCAGCTGTGGCGCTTCGCTGCTGACTTCAAGACTCCATCAGGGAAACGGTTGGGCTGAAGATGACCAAACGAGGCGAAGGCGCTGCAGAACTGATCGTCTATTTTGAGCCAGAGATACCAGATGACGTCAAGGTAACCTTTATCCGATACGTCCACGAGCACATACAGCGCAAAGCCACTGATGTGGTGCGGCTGCGTTACTACGTGTGTCCGCACTGCCATACTCCGGTCGAGAACCGTAAGACAGCGTTGGAGCGGCTCAACCGCGGGCTGAAAGATATCCTATGCGTGAACTGTGAACGGCGTGTCCCATTATGGGGCTTGATTGAAGAGAAGTTCGCCTCGCCTGAGTTCCAGCAGCACGTGCGTGAGCTTGAGGAGCAGGCCACGGCACGCGTCGACAACGAGAGCCGTGAGCTGATCCTCGTCGGCCATGCGTTCGCTATTGCCGGAGAGGCAGGACAGATTTTCCGCCCCACCCCGAACTCCGACTGGGGCATTGATGGTGAAATCGACTTCAAGGACGATGAGGGCAAGGCCAGTGGCAAGCGCGTCTACCTGCAACGCAAGTCTGGCGATTCTTATCTCTCCCCCCGTCAACGCGGCAGCGCCGAAATCTATACTATCAAGAATCATCGCCATGTTGTGTACTGGCAGCAGCAAGCATATCCGGTAATGCTGGTGATCCGCACATCCGATGGCACCATTCGCTGGATGAATGTGACAGAGTGTCTCCAGAAGCAAGGACGTAAGCAGGCGAAGCAGGTTGTCTTCAAAGGCGAGCCATTTACGGCACAGGCTCTACGGCGGCTGCGCGACCGCGTGTTGCAAACGCCAGCCACACTGCGCTGAAGCAGGGCTGCAGGAGAACCGGCCTCGGGAGAAGTTTATCTGAAAAAGGTAAAAAAACTATGGATGAAATGGCATACCACACCTGGTGGGCATTGCACTTGCGCGCAACTCGTGGTGAGCCTCTTAACTCTGAGGAACAAGCCGCGTATGAAGCGGGATTAAGACAATTACAGCAGGAGGAAACTGGTGATCAGGATATCCTGACATTGCAGCAGACACGCACAACTGTCGCTGCATTAGAAGCTGAGCAAGCCAGTTTGCATGCGCGACACGAGCAGTTGAATGCCGAGATTGCGGCCCTTGAGGCAGCGCTGAGCGAACGCACGCGCCAACTACTGCGTACGCAGGGCTAAATGGTGTGGCGCATCCTAGATACGCAAACATACGGCAACGCTACAACTATCACTGTGGGTACTGCGGTGTATCTGAAGCGGACACCGGGAGTGAGCTGACGGTTGATCATTATCGACCACGCAGTGCCAATGGCAGTGATGATGAGGATAACCTCGTCTATGCATGCATCAAGTGTAATCAGTTCAAAGGTGACTTCTTTCCTGACTCCGACGATCTGCAACACGGACGACGCGTCCTGCACCCACTTCATGATGAGATCTCAGCGCATATACGCGAAGACACACTAGGCGGCTACCTTGAAGCACTAACTGAGATAGGACGTTTCCACATCACTTTACTCCAGCTCAACCGCCCAGCTTTAGTAGCGCATAGGCTTCGGCGCAGGCTTATCAGACTGCTTGCAGAGAAGCAGAGACTCCTGGAGCTTGAGAACGAGCAACTCCGTGCGACCATCGCTGCACAGGAGACTCACATCGCTCACCTGCGCAGACTCCTCGGCTTACCACCTGCATAAGACAGACATCGTCCGCTATCTCCTTCAATGCCGAAAGACCGGCAGATCAGCGTACCCCAGCAGACGCACCAGCCCCAGGCTCAACTCAGGAATATAGGTAATCAGCGCAAGCGCCACGAGCAAAAGCACCAGAAAAGGCAAGGAGGCACGGAAGAGCTGCGTGATAGGGCGCTGAAAGCGCAGGCTGCCGAGAAACAGGTTGAGGCCGAGAGGGGGATGAGAGTAGCCAATCTCCAGGTTGGTGAGAAAGATGATGCCCAGGTGCAGCGGATGCACGCCAAACTGGGCAGCAATGGGGGTAATCAGGGGCACCACCACAACAATCGCGGAAAAGATGTCCATCAGGCTGCCCACGATGAGCAGGAACAGGTTCAGGGCCAGGAGAAACATGGCGCGGCTGGTGATGTGCTGCTGCATA
>JBMDXC010000734.1:0-5052 GCA_048594805.1 Candidatus Entotheonellaceae bacterium
AACCTGTGAAGGCACGGAGCGCACGGGGGTGGTGGGTAAGTCCTTGATACGAGAGCACGGTTGCTACCTTCTGTCAGGAGTCCTTGATTTGTCTAGGGGTCCATGCTCTCTATTATAGATCATTATTCCGGATAATGTCTACTGTCAAACCAGTGTGCGCCTGTCTCACGCGCGAGTCTGCTACGTCTTAGTGGATACCCAGCTTTATTGCCGGGCAACGAACCTCAGTAACACGGTGTAAAGAAGAGACTGGCCGAGCCATATGCAGATATAAGACTTGTTTTCCTGCTACCCGTAGACATGGCGGCAGACTGATCCTAGCAGGGAGAAAAGAAATCCTTACTCGTGCTGGTGCGGAGAGCCCCACCCTTCTAAGGAAGGAGTAGAGGAGTAAGAGAGACACCGGGGAGAGCCTCTCCTTAGGTAGGGGAGGCTGTGTCTGAAAAACCGGCGATTTTCAGCCTATAGGAGTTACAGGGCATGCCTTGACGGCCCGCTGTACACAAAGCATACTCACCATTTTCTTACGCATTTTTGATTCCCTTTCGATCTACTTACACTATACTGCGCTTCAGCCCGGAACGCGCTGTGCTTGCCGGACTGCCATCTATGCCCGTCAACGGACACACATCTTCCTCGCACACGGTTTTTGCTCCCTTCCAGGATGGACATTCTCGCGCTAATCGTATCTCTGTCACGGCCTCGGACAAGCCCTCGGCCGTCAGGCCAGGCGGCCTGCCCGACGCGCACCCGCTTACTCAGACTGTTTCCTCACTGTCCGGCGCAACGTCGGTGGATGGGGAACGCCCCCGGGGCGGGGGGTGGCAAGATAAAGCCGTCCTGACGGACGGCTCGCCTGTCTCGTCCCAGCCTGGGCCGGACACAGAAATTGCGCGGTCCTCTGTGTTGGACAGCGGCAGTGTTCAGTCACAAAAGCACTCCGATGCTAAAGAGCGGTTAGTGAAGGGGGCAGTCTGGATGAAGCCTGGAGTAAAAGCGGCCATTGAGAGCCTTGCGGAGCAAACCGGCCTCAGTTTTTCCGCGACTGCTGCCAAAGGTCTTGAGATTTATACTCGCGCGAAATTGCAGGACCAGCAGGAGACCCTGTTTGAACCGAAGATGCAAGCGATGATGCGACGGGAAATCCGCTCCTCTGACAACCGCCATGTGCCCTTTGAGATCAAAAACGCGATTGCTTCAGAGCAAACCCGGATCCTCACCGCTGATCTCTACAAACGGATGCTCCGAAAGGAGGGTGTGCCGCTCAAAGCGATTAACCAGAAACTGGATGAGGCCTACCACCTGGCGCGAGCAAACGTCCTCAACACCAAGACGCCGAAGTTTAAAAACCTCCTTACGGAGTGGTGGCAGATGACTGAAGAACAGGCGACCGACAAGCAAGGCCAGACAGAGGGGGAGAGTGTCAACGGAGAGGCAGGGACAGGGAAGCCTGGAGCCTAATGGCGTTTGTTGGCACCAGTTTTGTCAAGCGGGGCAAAGTGGGTAATGCGAAGGCCAAAGACACTGTCCGCTACATCCAGCACCGAAGCGGTAAGGATAACGAGCGGGTGTGGCGGCCGCTGTTTACCAGTGACAGTCCGATGACACGGGCTGAGGCCTACCAGTTCATTGATGAGGCGCCCAAGGGCACGAAGTTTTTTACAATTATCATCAGTCCCGACCCGGAGCGGGAGGACACACACAAAGATTTAGATATGCGGGCAATGACCATCACCACCATGCAGACTGTTGAGGAGATCATGCGGGCTCAAGGTATCACGACTCCTATCAATTGGGTGGCGGCAGTGCATGATGACCACACGGACAACAACCACGTGCACGCCTTAGCCTCCATCCAGGGGCGCCTCGATAAGCCGGATTTAGACCGCATCAGAGCGGCAACCACGAAGGTTTGTTTTGAACAGCGGCGGGAACGGGATTGGACGCGGGAGCGACAAGCGAGAGAACGCGAGAAAGAGTCGTGGGAACCTGAACCACAATTACAGGAGGACACATGGGCGCTCTAGCCTCCTTGCTTCGGCGGGTCTCCGCAACCCTCAGCTGGATACAGGCGCATCTGCCGAAACAGCCGCAGCTGTATTCAGACCGGTTTGCCGATCCACATGAGGTAGACCCGTTGGTCAGCCAAAACTGGCAGAACGAGACAGGGCTTCTTGTCGGCATCTCCGCCTTCAACCATGTCCTCTCGGTCAGACAAACCCCAAAACGCCGGGAACTTGGCAACGTCTTGGTTGACGCCTTAACCCGTGGCGGGAAGGGCTTACTGGCAATCTCGCAACTTCTCACCTGGCCACATTCGGTGGTGGTGCTGGACATCAAAGGCGAGCTCTTCGAGGCAACGGCCGACTACCGGCGTAGCTTAGGCAAAGTCTTTGTCATTGATCCTGAGGCTGTGGGGAACCAGTTTGACCCCCTGCAGGGGCGTTTCACCGAGCGGCAGCTCTACGCCGCCGCCAAGTATCTTCTGTATGAGGAGGGGGAGCGGGACCCGATTTTTATTCAGCGGGGGATGAAAATGCTCACCCAACTCTTTCTGGCCGGCCGGGAGGAAAACCGCCAGGCAGGCTTTGAGAAATACCGGCTCCTGCCCTATGCCGGGCAGCTTATGAATCTGCCCATCAATCAGGTGGCCGCGCACCTGCAGGCGGTGGCGCCTCTCCTGGCGACCAAATTTCTCTCCGCAACCTTCAACCCCACAAAAGACTATGACGAGAAGAAGTTTTTAACCTCTTCCTGGGAGACAGCGACCTCACGCCTCTATCCTATCCTGTCAGACGAACTGTTACGCTGTTTTGACGGCTCGGAGGTGGTGGCCAGCGACCTTATCACTTCCCCACAACCCATATCTCTGTACCTCAGGCTTCCCGAGGCAGACCTCCTGGCGCTCGCCCCTGTTGTGCGCCTCACCTTTCAAACCCTTATCCATGATCTGATTACGACCTATGATCGAAGACCCGGACGCACCGCGAAGGAGAAGGGCTGTTTCCCGGTCTTACTCCTTCTGGATGAGGCAGGACGGGTGGGTATCCCGCAGCTCTACGAGTACGCGACGACCGTGGTCGGCAGGCAGGTGAGCCTGTGGGTGGCGATTCAATCCATCAAACAACTGGATGCAATCTACGGGCAGGCCAACGCCGAAACACTTCTGGACAATATGGACACCCAGCTGTTCTACCGGCAGCGACGGGTAACCGCCAAGTACTTGGAAGAGGAGTTAGGCCGGAAATCTGAGTACTCCCGCTCGCAAAGCACGCGGGAGGGCGGCTTCGAAACCCAAGGCATGGCAGAGCAAGGCGTATCCCTCATGACGGCCAATCAAATCAAACAGATGCGAGACGAAGATATTCTCGTCTTCCATCACAATTTGCCGCCCTTCAGAGCCCGGCGCATGAACTGGTTGGAACACCCCATCCTCAGAGAGCGGCAGACCAAACAGCCGCCGAAACTGTCTCCGCTTCCACCCCTCACCCCGATCGAACTGCGTACGCCGCTCACGCCGACCGATAAGGACGACGGCCTGACCAATCCTGGGGACTTCGAGTAAGAAGCCCCGCAAACCCACCTCAAGGCCCCTGGAATCGATTTTCAGAGAAGTACCAGACTATTTTCTCTCTCCTGCACATTCCGCCGCTCAGAGGCTATTTGGCGGCCTTTGCGCACCATTCTGTGAGGCGTCTCGACCTGCTTTCAGAGGTGCTTTTGCCTGCCGGCGGCATCTTTGCTCCAGGCGCGGGACAAGCCCGCGTCTTCCGCAAAGCGCTAGCGAAAGAGAATGGGGCATAGGCTTTCATTTTTCTGTCAGAAATACATCCCTTCATTGCTGCTTGGGCTTGTGAAGGTTGTGAACAAGCACCGCTTGTTCAAGCGCCTTGTGGCCCTGCGAAGCAGTGCCCATCAGGTGCGGCACATCCACAACCCGAAGAAAGATATGAAGCTCCCTTTATTTCTGTAAGACAATTTCTATTGTATATCGCTTTCGTAGCGTTATAATGCCGTAAAAGCATCTATACGCTAATAGGATGATATACTATGATTCCCGCGGTAGGGAACATTAAAGGCGGTGTAGGGAAAACGACGCTGGCAATCAACCTGGCCATTGCGCGCGCCAATGCCGGAAAAGACGTGCTGCTGGTCGACGGGGACGAGCAGCATACCGCGATCACCTTTACGGAACTGCGCACCGAGCAACTCGGTCAGCCCGGCTATACGGCCGTCAGCCTGCAAGGGGCAGCCCTGCGTACCCAGGTGCGCCAGCTTGCCCTAAAATACGATGACATCATTATCGACGTGGGAGGACGCGACACGGGCAGTCTCCGCGCCGCCCTCACTGTTGCCCACACGCTTCTTATCCCGGTCCAGCCACGTAGCTTTGATATCTGGGCAGTCGATCACATGGCGGAGCTGGTCAAAGAGGCCCATGAGATTAACACGGATTTGTCCGCCCTGGCCGTGCTGAATGCCGCCGAGGCGCAGGGCAACGATAATGCCGATGCAGGAGAGGCATTGAAGGAAGTCGAAGGTATTACCCTTCTGTCGGTGATTATCGGCAGACGCAAGGCTTTCCCAAATGCAGCCGCCGGAGGCCGAGCCGTCACTGAACACACGCCACAAGATGCCAAGGCTACCCAAGAGCTCAAAGCGCTTCTCAAGGCAATTTACGCAGCAAGATAATTTCTAAGCGATATACAAATAATATCGGAGTAGTATTACATGGCAATCGCAAAGAAGCCGAAAAGCAATCGTTCAGCAACTAGGCAACAAGCCCCGGATGCAGCCGCCGAAAAGTTTATATCTGGGGCGGAATCCTTGCATGAGGAGTCGTCTCAGGAAGACGGGAAGAAAGTCCCTATCATGGTACGTTTTGATCGTGCCTTACTCCAGCGTGTAGACGGGTATTAGGGAGCGACGGAACAGAAAACCCGGTTAAGGCATAAATGCGTACAGCATAATAGGTTGGCGCTTTGGCTTTGCAAAAGTTACCGCACAAGTCTCAGCTTTTGCAGAGGACTTTTGCAAACAAATACGTGCCCA
>JBMDXC010000735.1:0-4938 GCA_048594805.1 Candidatus Entotheonellaceae bacterium
TCCCTGGAAGAAGAAGGAGCCCCACCAATGACGACCAGAGCGACCCTCCATCAGATCATCGAGGCACTCCCCGAGTCTGAGCTGGTTGCTGCTGAGCGGTTTCTGGCGTATCTGCGCGACATGGCCGATCCCGTACGCCGGACACTGCTGACCGCCCCCTGGGACGATGAACCTGAAACTGAGGATGAGCGTCAGGCTGTGCAGGAAGCTCGCAACGAGCTGGCACGGGGAGAAGTTTACCCGCTTGACGAAGTACGGCGGGAACCGGGCTTGTAAACTCGATAGCAGGGGCAGGCAGCGCGGAGCTAGAAGCGAGCCAGTTAGGCGCGTTAAAGCCTGTAGGCTCTGGGAGGGTGGCCTGCTCGATGACGGCCGTCCCCGATTCGAGTTCCCAAATCACCTGCAATGCGTCGCCGAGGCCATCATCTTCGATGGACGACAGCGTACCAAAGCGCTGCCGGGTCGCTGCCTTCTTCAGGTCTACGTCGCTTCAGAGGTTGGCACTTGCACCAGTCCTTTGAGCCAATCCGCTATCTGACGGATGGTCATGGCCGCGATCGGTTCCCCCTCTGCTAAGCGCTGGCCTTCCGCGGCTAACCCGATACAGAAACGGATGATGTCGTCCTTGGGAAATGGGCGTCGGAGGGTGTACCCACGTTCATGGAGGACATACACCGCCGCAGCAAAGGCGGTACGCTTGGTTCCATCCAGGAAGGGATGACTCTTGATCAGCGAGTGAAACAGCGTCGCGGCCTTGTCGAAATCCGTGGGATAGAGTTCAACTGCACCAAAGGTCGCAACAGGGCGAGAGACAGCCGCATGCAGCAGGGCCGCATAGCGCATGCCTTCCAGGTCACTGCCACCTCTGGCGATGACCCGCTCGTGGATCTCATTGACTCGCACGAGCAAACGACCGATAACCTCAGCAGCGCCCCACTGGCTTTACCACAGCTTAGAGACGGACTAGTGCTTCGAACAGCGCATTATTCTCGTCGATCAGTTGATCTATAAGTCTTCTGTACACTCCTGAGTGCGTGTCGCCGTGGCACCAAGCATGCTGACCTCTACAGTGGCCTGCACATCGTCATGGAGCGCCTCGGCAGCGACGACGGCTGTCCGCCCCTTGCCCTGCCACCACTCGGCAGCTTTCTCTGGTCATTTAGCGCTATACCTGATCTGAGTCGTTGTGACATCGCCAACCATGATTTCCTTGAAGCCATCCGCGCCCTCGCCTTTACCCGTGATGACAGGATGCTGCGACCGGTTGACTATAAGAATCTCGGCTCTGAGGAATTAGGCAGCGTCTACGAGTCGCTCCTGGAACTGCACCCTGAACTTTGCGTCGATGCTCCTACTTTTACTTTGGACACCGCCTGTGGCGGCAACGTCTTCCGCCGGGGCAATGACGTGTATCTGCCCTTGTACGAAGGCAAGCTGTTCCATCACTTCGACCACCGATGGGCCACCCACGATAGCCTAGACACCCGCGACCTGACGTCCACCGAAAAGGCCAACCCCGAGGCTTTCGCTCTCCCTCGCTACTGGGTCCCTGCTGATGAAGTCAATGCCCGCCTTGCCGACGAGTGGCGCCACGGCTGGCTCCTTGGCTGGCGGAACATCACCAACACCACTAATGAACGCACTGTCATTGCCAGTGTCATGCCGCGTGGAGGCGTGGGGCATAGTAGCCCTCTAATATTTTCTTCCGTTGCGCATCCTGCCTTGGCCGTATCGCTTCAAGCGAATCTATCGGCAATCGCTTTTGACTTCATAGCTCGGCAGAAAATTGGCGGAACAAATCTCACTTATGGCTATGTGAATCAAATGCCCATTCTTCCATATACGACATACTCTTGTCTCACTCCCTGGGCTCCTGGAGAGACTCTCTCGACTTGGCTCCTCCTCCGCGTCCTTGAACTCACCTACACTGCCTAGGATCTGTCCTCCTTTGCCAAAGACTGCGGCTACGACGGCCCGCCCTTCCGCTGGGACGAAGCGCGGCGTTTTCTGCTGCGTTGCGAACTTGACGCTGCCTATTGCCACCTCTACGGCATTGCCCGCGACGATGTGGACTACGTTATGGAGACCTTCCCCATCGTCAAGCGCAAGGACGAAACGCAGCACGGCGAGTACCGCACCAGGCGGGTCATCCTGGAGATGCATAACGCCATGCAGAGCGCCATCGACACCGGCGAACTGTACCAGAGTCGCCTCGATCCGCCGCCCTGGTCCGCCAGCAAACGGCCTGCCCTCGTGGCAGCATGGCTCTCCATACCCAGGCAACTGACCGCCCCATATGCATGCGCCTCGATCCGAGCAATGGGGATGAAGAACTGCCCTTTGGAGAGGTCCCGTGCAGATTCAGACGATTCTTGATCAGATCGATCTCGGCAGCATCGCCTTATCGGATTCCAATAGGGTTATGCCGGGAGCCTCAGAAGCGATGTGGTGATATTGGAGAATGTGGAGAGCATAGCAAGTGCGATTTGACCTTACGGATGAGCATTGGGGTTCTGCACGGATAGATTTTCTGCTTGAGCCACAGCATTCAAATTAGCGTCAGCGGAGACGAAGTCGAACTGGCTGACACCACTGGCAGCCAGTTCCGCATAGACAATTAAGGTACTCGCCAGCTGCGTGGCATCGTATCCTCTGAGCCTGTGCTTTTCCGCTAGCTCCATAGCACGATCGACGATCCCCGTCGTCATCAGGACAATCCGATACTGCGTCGTGAAATGGCTTTTGAACGTGCGGATGGCCGCCGCGGCGTCGGGCTCGGAAATGTCGCCCATACGGGTCTTCCGAGCAATCGCGGCCACAACCTCTATGCCGGTAATGTGGGCAATGAAAATGTCGTTATCGGCTTGGGGATCGGTGAGATTCCTGACCCAGAGACTCCCTGTTTCATTCGCATACCGCTTGACGAGCGCACTGCTATCGCAATAGTAGGCCCCCATCAGCGCCGTTCCTCAATGATGACCTCTGAAAGTGGTGTGCCCCGCACCTGAATGGGTTTGAAATCAGCAGGGGCAGGCGGCACGGAGCTGGAGGGCGGAAGGAGCACTCCCTGCGTCTGCAGACGTGCAAGCGCAGCCATCGTGCGTGTTTTCTCATCCTCATGGACCAACTCCGCAACGATTTGCGGTAGTGTCAAGCCCCGTCTGCGTGCTTGTTGCTCGAGTTGTGCATAAATCTCATCAGGGATTTCAATGGTGCGACCCATAATGCCTCTATCTGTGAAAGCTCGGATACATCTGTGGCACTTTTGCCTCAGCCATGCCTCATACCTTTTATGGTATGCACTATTTTTTCACTACTACGCGTATCATACCATGCTGCAACAGGCCATGAGAAGCCTGTTACCTTGCTCAGGAGTACGCTTTTCCAGAAAACCGCTTGCAAGTGCATCACATCTTCCCCAAGGCGCTACTCTATCAGCACGGGTATAGCAAGGCCGACGTGAATGCCATTGCGCATCTCACCTTTCTGACCCAGGACACGAACCTGCGCGTCTCCGACCACGATCCGGCAGAGTATCTGGAAGCCTTTGCGCGCACGCAGCCTGGAGCGGTGGCTTCACACTGGATTCCTATGGAGCGGGATCTATGGCGAGTCGAGAACTACCATGCGTTTCTTGCCGCACGACGCGAACTCTTAGCCGAGGCGGCCAATATCTTCCTCGATAGCCTCCTCGCTGGCGTTGTCCCAGAGAGCGAAATGTCTCCATCAGTACCGGAGCAGAGGGTGGCTATGGTATCTGGGGGAGCGGAAAGCGAAGAGGAAGAACAACTGCTCCAGACGTGCAATGCCTGGGTTGTGCAGCACGGGCTGCCAGAAGGAGAGTACCTCTACGAACTGACTGATGCACTGACGGGCGAACCGCTGGCCGTCCTCGACCTGGCCTGGCCCAGTGGCTTGCAAGAGGGCTATCGCCAGCCCGTGGCCTTGCTCATCGGTGCAAGTTAGGAGACGGAGGAAGCCGCGAATCGCGCCGGATATCGCTACTTCACAGACGTTCATGCGTTCCGTGCCTACGTGCAGCAGGAGATTTTAGCGCTACACAGTGCCAGCCAGGAAGAACTTGCTGCTCAGAGGGATTGATGTTATACCAAAAACAGGTATAGTGTCTTTATGTTACGGACTGTCGAAGTTAACAGACGCATCCAGCGTCAGATAGCCGCTCTGCCCTTACGAGTCCAGCAGAGTCTTGTAGCACTATTGCGCGACATCGAAGCTGCGGGACCGGTCAGAGGGAATTGGCCGAACTATAGCACATTGGGGAGAGGACGGCACCACTGTCACCTGAAGAAGGGGCGTCCTACCTAGGTGGCTGCGTGGGAAGTCATCGACCGCGAGAGGCGTATCATTGAGGTTACATATGTTGGCACACACGCAAACGCACTCTACTGACACTATCTGTACCCTGGCCTTTGTTGGGCCTACAGTGAATGCCCAGGCAGCACGAGAAGCACTACAGTCTTTGGGGTTTCAGGAAGTGCGAGAGACTGTCCCTGGCGCGAGTGCTTTCCAGCTTGGTCGGATGCCCAATTGCCCGGTGTTGCACTCGCTGGGGCACGGACAAAAGAAGGTCTGACTCAGATCCAGCTGGCCCGCTTAACAGGCATTCCCCAGCGCCACATCTCAGAAATAGAACACGGCAAGCGGCCTATTGGAAAGGAACGAGCCAAGAAGCTCGCTGAGATCCTGCAGGTAGATTACCACGTTTTTTTCTAAGCTTGTATGGATCTAGCCGAGGGTAGTGCTACACAAGTCGTGATAGTTGGTCAGCCCCAGCAGAGCTGAGAGCTTCTCATCGTGATCCCGGAAGCCGCCGTGGCATGTTCTACCACTACAGGCTCTGCAGGAATACAGACCGCTTGCGATGATGACTAACGTTATGTGATCCGATAGAATCGCGTCATAGAGCAATGAGTCACA
>JBMDXC010000736.1:0-3613 GCA_048594805.1 Candidatus Entotheonellaceae bacterium
GCGATCAGCTGGAAGCTCGTGCTGCAGAACAAATCCCAACTCTACTTGTTGGGCACTGATGTCCTGCTGACTATGGTTTCCTTCGGGCTCGCGCATCTGGTGCGCTTTGGCGGGATTTCTCACGAGATAGACCTCCCCACCTTTGTGGGGCTGTTACCAATAGTGGTGCTGATTCGTCTCCCCTGCTTTGTGTATTTTGGTCTCTATCGCACGCTCATTCGTTATCTGTCCTATATGGACATCTTGAACGTTTTGAAGGCCATCTTGACGAGCAGCATTCTTTGCATCGTCCTGACGTTTCTCTTCGCTTTTTACACCTTCCCGCGCTCGATCTTGTTGCTTGATGGCGTGTGCCTCTTTGTCTTGATGACCGCGGTGCGTCTCGGATTACGGCTGATCCGCGCGCGGCAGGGCCGCGTGCCGACTGGGGAGGAACAGAAGCGGCGGGTGCTCATCTTTGGGGCCGGGAATGCCGGCGCCCTCGTCTTCCGTTGTTTGCGGGCCTCCCACGAGGCCTATGAGGTGATCGGCTTTCTCGATGATGATCCGGCCAAGCGCCATAAAACCCTGTATGGCTGCAAGGTATTGGGCAATCGCTTCAACCTGGAGGCCCTGGTGCAACTCTATCAGGTGCATGAGGTGCTGCTGGCGTTACCCAGTGCCCCTGCACGTGAGATCGCGGCGATTATTCAAGCCTGTCAAAACATGGGGGTGCCCTATCGGTTTTTCCCCATGCTCGCGGAAGGACGAGAAGCACAACGGGCAGAACTCTTATTCAAGACCCCTGACGTGCCGCTCACGACGACGACCTCGCTGTCAAACATACTGACGGGGAAACGCGTGCTGATCGCCGGGACCAGCGGGGCACTGGGGCTCGAACTCTGCCGGCAGATTCTGCACTTTGCTCCGGAGCGCTTGCTGGTGCTCGAACGCTATGAGCCGTCGCTTACGGCGCTCGTCTCGCAACTCCAGCAAACGTTTCCCACTGCCTGTATTACGCCGATTCTCTGTCCACCAGCGGGGAATGCCGACCTCGAAGAGGTGTTTACGCAGTGGGGCCCACATGTAGTATTTCAGAATGCCATGCGGAAGTATCTGCCATTTTTTCACTTTCAGATCGCCAGTATTGTGCGTGCCAATTATCTGACCACGTTTGCGTTGGCCCAACAGGCCATGCACCATGGCTGTACGCACTTTGTCCTCGTGTCGTCTGAGGAAGCGCATAAGCAAGGGAACTTGATTGCCGACTCACTACGTGCCGTGGAAATCGGCTTGCGGCAATTCTTCGCTCCCGCGTCGACACATTTGGTCATCGTGCGGTTGTGTGACGTGCTGGAAAATCGTCGTGGGATTGTGGCGCGGCTGGAAGAGCAGATTGTGAACGGCGAACCCGTCATTTTGCCCCATCGCCATGCGAAGCACGCGCTGCTCTCCAAGCGCGCCGCCGCGCACTTTACCCTCGATGCGCTCGGGCTCACGGCGTCGCTTGCCCCGAGGGAAGGCATCTTTGTCTGTCTACCAGCCTCTGCGGTGTCTTTGCTGGACGTCGCACAGCGGCTTGCCATGCTCCATGGCTATCGGCTTGGCACCGACATTCCGCTGTACTTCCTGGAGGAGTCCTCTGCGGCATCGTCCTCTGAGGAAGCCCATGCCTTATGCGTCTCCACACGGTGTGTGCCCACGTCCAATCCGAGCATTAGCCTGCTGCAAGAATCACCCTTTATGTCCTCACAGATCCTTACCACAGCGGTACAAGAACTCCTGCATATGCAGGAGAGTGATCTGGCGTATGATGGCTGGGAGCGTCCTACCCGTACCCTGCTGGAGTATGCCGCACAAGTGTCCTATGCCGCATGAAGGTGCCCACGCACTGCGCTCATGCACGCGCCTCGGATCACGGTTCATCTGTTCGTCAGGGAGGTGCTGTGGCACCATCGCTTGCTGCTTCGGCTGGGTCATCATCCCCTGGTGCCCTTCCCCAGTGGCACGCTCTCCGCGTGTTGCTGACAGGGGCAGGGGGATTCATCGGGAGTCATCTGGCGGAACGACTGGTGCGCGCTGGCGCGCGTGTGCGGGCGTTTGTGCATTATAACTCGCGGAATGACAGGGGCTTGTTAGAGTATGTGGACAACGATGTGCAGACTGCCCTGGACATTGTGCTCGGAGATTTGACCGATGCCACTATGGTGCGTCGCGCCGTTGCCGATTGCCAGATCGTCTTTCACCTGGGGGCGCTCATTGCCATTCCATACTCGTATCAGGCACCGCGCCACTTCATTGATACCAATGTCATTGGGACGCTGAACGTGCTGCAAGCCTGCCTGGAGGAGGGCGTCGTGAAGGTGGTGCATACGTCCACCAGTGAAACGTATGGATCGGCCCGCTATACCCCTATGGATGAACACCATCCTCTGCAGGGACAGTCACCATACGCGGCAAGTAAAATTGCCGCCGACAAGCTGGCGGAGAGTTTTTATTGCTCCTTCAACCTTCCCGTCGCCACGATACGTCCGTTTAATACCTTTGGGCCACGCCAATCGGCGCGCGCGGTCATTCCCACCATCATGAGTCAAGCCCTGGCTGGGGACACCATCCGCCTGGGAGCCTTGACACCGGTGCGCGATTTTACCTTCGTCCACGACACGGTGGCGGCTTTTATGCAAGTGGCCGAGGCGCCGGACACGATTGGACAGGTGGTCAACATTGGGACTGGGCAAGGTGTCACGGTCGGCGATGTGGCGAACATGGTGCTCAGCATGTGCAGCGGGCCAAAACAGGTGATAGCCGACCAGGAACGCTTCCGCCCTGAAAAGAGTGAAGTCCTGGAACTTGTGTGCAATAACGCGAAAGCCAAAGCGCTGCTGGGATGGAAGCCACAGTATACCTTGCTGCAAGGGTTACAAGAGACTTTGGCGTATATCAAAGAGCATGTGCATTTGTACAAAACGCACACGTTTACGCTGTGATCGTGGCCAGAGAGGAGGTACATCGTGCAAGCGGTTATTCTCGCCGGAGGCAAGGGAACCCGACTCGTTCCATTTACTCATGTCTTCCCGAAACCGTTAGTGCCACTCGGAGAAAAACCCATCCTCGATACGATCTTGCGCCAACTGAAGCATTTTGGTTTTACCCATGTCACCCTGGCGGTGGGATACATGGCAGAGATGATCGAGACGTATGTCAATCACGGCGAGCGGTATGGTCTCGATATTACGTATAGCTTTGAGGATGAGCCTCTCGGGACGGTTGGCCCACTGGCCCAGATGGACCACCTTGCGCAAAGCTTTTTGGTCATGAATGGCGACGTGATCACCAATCTTGACTATGGCGACCTCTTCACGTTTCACAGGCAGCACAAGGGCCTTATTACCATTGGCACCTATAAAAAGACCTTTAAGATCGATCTCGGCATTATCAACCATGAGGTCAACAACTGTATTACTGACTACATCGAAAAACCCTTACACGTCTTCCAGGTCAGCATGGGTGTCTATGTGTTTGAGCGTGAGGTGCTGCAGTATATTGAGCCGCGCAAACATCTGGACTTCCCTGACCTGGTCAAACGTCTCCTGGCCAACGGCCGGTCCGTCGTGAGCTATCCCTTTGATGGCTA
>JBMDXC010000737.1:0-2862 GCA_048594805.1 Candidatus Entotheonellaceae bacterium
GTGCTGTCAGGGCCGCTTCGCGCTCCACCGACCGCGCGTGTTGCGCCTGCCAGTAGTTCGCCTGCCACGTGATCTCGATATAGGCCTGCTTCGTCAGCATCACACTCTGCTGAGAAAACGGGGTAGCGTCATTGCCGTTGCCCGTCGCCAGATCAGAGATGGAGTTGCCATTGGGGTGGATGCTTTGCATGGGGGACGTTATACCAGATTTTTCTGGAACGTGCTGGTTTTTATGAGGGGGTACTGGGTTCGCTGAAACTTTACGGTGCACCCGCCTCCCGGAGGGTGGAAGAATGAACGTCGCACATTAACCAACAGGGTCCTTGTGCACAAGACAAATCTCTTTGGCGTGTGCTTCTCTCGTCGAAAGCTGGGCTCGTATTCGTAGTGACTTTCTTGTGTGCATCCCTCGCACATTCCTCCGTCCAGAGCCAAGATGTCACCCCACCGAGCCTGACGGCGTTTAGCTTTACCCCGACCACGATCAATACCTCGGCAGGCGACGCGATTGTCACCGTGAGTTTGTCAGTCACCGACGACCTGACTGACGTTCGTGAGATAACCGTGCTGTTTCGGAGTCCTTCAGGCACGCAGACCAGATTGGCCGTCCCAAGCTTTACTTATGCCATCAATGTTAGTACAACCGTGGATGTGACATTCCCACAGTTCAGCGAAGCTGGCACGTGGACAGTAGTTCAGATATAAATAGCGGACATAGTCGGCAACAGACGAAGCTATCTCACTACGGACTTAATTCAGAACAGGTTCCCCACGGAGCTGGAGATAGTGGGACAAGCAGAAGACATTGCCCTGCCGACGATCAAAGTCTCTGCCGCTCCAGAGACCCTATGGCCGCCGAACGGCAAGATGGTTCCGGTCACCGTCTCTGGGACGATCACAGATGCAGACTCCGGAGTAGACCCGAGCACGGCAGCCTATGCGGTGATCGATGAGTACGGGCTCATCCAGCCGAGTGGACACATCACCACCTTGGATGCGACGACCGGAAATTACACCTTCAGGATTCAGCTCCAGGCCTCGCGGAATGACACCGACGCAGACGGGCGGCAGTACACCATTACCGTCAGCGCACACGATCTCGCAGGCAACGAGGGGGTAGGGACCGCCTTCATCACCGTGCCGCATGCGCGCAGGTACAAAGCCCGTCATGAATTCCTTTACATATATGCGGAGTGCAGCTGACTGTATCTGGCAAATCCTATGTGAGCAAGCAACTCTGCGGGATAGACGCTTCATCGGCTCCAAAGCAGCACACAGAGTGATGCTGATATTTCAGGACTTAGAGGCTGTCCGGAAACCTCACAGCCTCGTTGTGAAGCTTTCAAGCCGCTTTCTGGCGATATCGGAAAGGAGGATAAGATCGCGGTGAAAGCCTGTTAAGCATAAGGTTAATGTTACTCAGTTGAATCATGACGGCGCTCGAGGTCGGCTTGCGCTCATAGTCTTTCCTGTTCCTCCGATCCCGGCCGTTCCAGGCGTTGGTGCGTTCCACCACCCAGCGTTGCCGTCAGGGCTTAAAACCGGTGCTGCCTTCGGGACGGGTCTTGATTTCGAGGCGCCAGGTGGGACGATGAGTGGCCATCCAGGCTTGGAGATCGTGATTGTGGTACTTGTTGTCCCCGAAGATCGTCTCGAGGCGCGGAAAGGCTGTGGCCGAGATCAGCACGAGTAACTGCGGGGCAGCGCTGCCATCATCCAGCCCTGCGCTGGTGATCCAGACGGCCATAAGGAGCCCCAACGTGTCCACCACAATATGACGCTTACGGCCCTTCACTCTCTTGCCGCCGTCATACCCGCGCTCAGGGCCGCCGACCTCGGTGGTCTTGACTGCTTGACTATCAATACAGACCGCGCTCGGTGTGGGCTCCCGTCCCGCGGCCACGCGCGTTTGTTCGCGTAACGCCGTGACCGCCTTGCCCCACGTGCCGTCGTCGCGCCATTGGGCAAAGTAGTCATAGGCTGTACTCTTGGGGAGGAGATCGTGGGGCAGCATATCCCATTGACACCCACTCCGATGGAGATACCGAATCGTGTTAAGGACTTCCCGCATATCGACCTGGCGCGGGCGCCCTCCTCGCTGGCGTGGCTTGGCAGGGGGGAGCAGCGGCTCCACCAAGGTCCACTGCTCGTCCGTTAGATCGGATGGATATCTCTTTCGTGACTGGTTTTCTTTGAACATTGCTGCGCACTCCTCTGCTCGTGGGATATGCGCTAACTATCTAATAAGTCTGAGATTTTTCCAAGCCCTATTTCCGGATAGCCTCTGAGCCCTGCGCCGTATGCAGTCATAGGGCGAGGGACATTTCTACCCACTGTGGTCTGTGGGAGTGAAGTACTGGTTACAGGTCTTTTTTTCCTGAGTTTTGATGTCCCTGTATAGATTTTTATGAGAGACGAGCGTAGGGTTGACAAAAGCTGACACCACCCAACACCCCGGACTGCCCCCTGAACCCACAGCAGGAGATGGCCGTAGACCTCCTGGCCCGCGGGAAGAGCATCACTGACGCCGCTTGCGCCGTCGCGGTGATCCGGCCGATCGTGAGTGAGCGGCATCTCTATTCTCCCGGCGTTCACTGGTCATGGTGTTCACGAAGGCGCCAGCCAGCACAATGCCCAGGAAGCTTTCTAAGGCAGTGACTACTCGCGCGATGGGAGTCAGAGGAAGGATATCCCCAAAGCCTGTTGTAGTGATTGCCGCGACACTGAAATAGAGCATCCTTGTCGCGCGATCGAACCAAAACTGTCGGGGGGCATTGCCCAATTGCTCCTCAGACACTGCGATCAGCAGGTCCTGCGTCTTGGGTAAGGTCGATACCATCGCCTGGAATCCGTAATCGGTTC
>JBMDXC010000738.1:0-5279 GCA_048594805.1 Candidatus Entotheonellaceae bacterium
TTTCTCCTTAGCTGAAAAATACTTATCCTGCGCAATGGCCGAGTGTGCAGACAGTGATGGCGTACAACTTGTCGCCGTCTTCTAATGTGTCATATATGTCCTCCTCCGGGTGGAAGTAGTACTGCTCACCCTGGCGGTATAACGCGCATGACTCAAGCCCCAGCTGGGTGAGAATGTCCTGCGCGGTGGCGCCAGGTGAAATGACGATGTCCACAGGCTCGCTGTCAGAGCCTAAGACTTTGATTGCGACTCTCTTCACGGTCTTTCCTCCCTATAAGCACCTGGTAATAGGTGTCCTAGTCTCCGCTTGGCAATACGGCGTACAGCGCGTCGCCGTCTGTCAATTGGCCATAGAGGGGCTCCTCTCGTTGAAAGAATTTCTGGGGCTCGGACATGCGGACTAAATCACATTCCTCAAGCCCGGCCTTCGTGAGAAGGTCCTGCGCCGTGAACTCTGGCGTAATGCCGATGGCAACCGGGGCGCTCTCATACCCGTAGATCAGTAAGTTGATGGTCTTCAAAGCCTCCTCCTCACGGCAAAAAAGCGGTGGCATACGTCCGGACTGCTTCAGGACTCAGTGTGGCGATGAGCTTGACATCGCTTGCGATTAGGTCATAGAGTACCTCCATACTGGTGTACTGTTTCCGGGGGTCGGACACCTGGTATATGACGTAGGCCTCGTCGGGTAAGTTGAGGTATACGAGGACGTCAGAGACCTTCGTGCCAGGACGCAGCTGCAACCGATAGGGGGGATGGGTGCTATGATGGATGCGGACGAGGACACGCTTCATAGCATGATCTCCTTGGGAGTGTGCTTTTGCATCATGACCGCAAACGCGATGCGTGCCGCTTCAAACCCATGGATGGCAATGAGTGTGTCGCCGCCCTGCGTCTTCTCGTACAGGTCGTCCCCGTAAGAACCGTCAAAAATCTCTTTGGGCAGGTCGTCTGCTCCGGAAGGAACGAGGACATAGCCGGCCAACTTGAGAGAGGCCAGAACGTGAGCGACGGTGGTGCCTGGGCGTATCTGGACATGGACGGACGGGCGCTTGCTGCCAAAGATACGGATTTTCAGCCCTTTCAGCGCGGGTGCTGCCGTATCAGGAGCCGCAACAGGTTTGAGCGGCGCGGCAGGCGCAGGCGGGGCAACGGCGAACAGATAGTCGCCATCGATGAGTTCCTCGTACACAGATTCATCCGGGGCAAAATACCGGTTTGGCGCCGGCGGGATGGCTAAGACATAAGAGCCAAGGTTGAGCCGGGACAGAATGGCACCTGCTGTGTCACCAGGAGTGACCTGGATGGTGCAGGGCTCAATGGTGCTTCCTACGAGTTTCACGCTGATACGTTTCATATCTCTCCCTCCCCAAAGGCGATGTGCTCCATAAACGCATCTGCTGCTTCGACGGAAGTCATGGCGATGAGCTTGGCTCCATCCGAGACGAGGGCGTACACATCATCGCCTTCGGCAAAAGACCGATGCGGAGTGGCAGCGAGTGTCAGGACGTAATCGTCGTCCAATTGCAGACGGGCGAGGATATCGCTTGGTGTGGTACGAGGATGAATCTTGACTGTAAATGGCGGGCGTTTACTGCCCTGGATGCGGATTTTGAGCCGCTTCATGGCGTGTGCCTCCTCACTTGGAAAGGCTGAGCGTGAAGGCCTCGGCGGTCTCGACTGCTGCCGAGCGGGAGCGGGCAATCAGATGGTCAGTATCACCAACGAGCGCATGCACTTCTGCTTCCTGGGGAAAGGGACGGGTGGGATGTGATGCCAGCGCCAGGACATAGCCTTCAGGCACCTTGAGGTACCGCAGGATGTCGCTGACCCGTGTTCCCTCAGGCAGTTGCAACTTGCGGATGGGGGGTTTTTGACCCTCGACGCGGATGAGGACTGTTCGCATAGGGGCTCCTTCCTGAAAAGCCACGGTCTATAATCAGGGTGACAACACCATTTATCTCTCTCACGTTTGAGCGCGAAATTTTGTGACACCAGGATTGCCGTGACCCGTCTGTCACAAAAAAAGGCGCTCATGCGTGTGTCGTATAGAGGCATGAAAATCAGGCGACACACAGGGCTTATAGGAAGGGGAAAGGCAATGGCAGACGAAGTTTTGTCGAGGTGGGAGAGATTAGTTGCTGATCCGTTATTCAATCGGTATGCCAAATTTGCCAAGGAGCCAAGAGCGTTCTTTGAACTCATCGGAGAAGACCTGGCAAGCTCAAACCAGGAAGTACAGGAAATCGCATTCTGGGCACTCGACTATACCACGCCAGAGTTAACGAGTATCCTTTATGAGCGTGAAGTCCGGGAGCCGGGATGGCGAAGCAGAGAGGGCAAAGACCAGCAAGCAGTGAATAGGGGTATGGATATTGTCACATATCTGCATCGGGTATTCGTTGTGAATCACACCTTTAAAACACGTAATGGTTATGGGAAAGACCCCAGACCCCTTGTGAACAGAATAGCCCACAACTGGCAGAAGGATGAGTACAGGAAGCGTGGGCGAGAAGCGCCGCTAGACGATAAGGACGCTTTCAAACTTCCTGACCCGGCTCCTTCTCTTGAAGAGAGCGTCATAGGAAACAATGCGTATGAGATGCGCACAAGAGAACTGCGCGCCCTAGGATTTTTTAGGAGTGAAGACGAGCTCGACTTGTATGTAGCGACTCACGTGGATAGGAGTCGCCTTGATGAAGTCCAAAAACGCTTGGGCATTCGTTCTAACACTGCCCTGCGAAAACGGTCATCACGAACGAATAAGCACATGATATTTGTTCGAGATGAAATATTTTCTATTTTACTTCTAAACTATCTGCGTAATGGAGAAAAGTACCGTGAGCACTTACGCACTGAACAGCAGCAAAGGTTTTATGAGGAGTGGACAAAGTGGCTCAACATATCAGTACAGGATAGACGCTGGCTGAATGGAATAGCGCCAGACGGGACGAATGAGGTCGCTGTTCAAGCACTGACAATAGATTTTAGCGACGTACCGGCTCACATATACCTCGTAGCTATTCATAGGGATTCCATCTTTAAGTTTGTGCCAACGTTTGAGCAAAGTAAGGAAACCCCTTATTGGGAATTCGCTGATTCATATGAAATGCCCCCCGACTGGCGTTCTGTATCTCAGGTGATTAGGCAAAGCAGTAAAACGCACCCTCGGCTCAGAGATAGGGTTATCACGGTATCTACTCAACTCTGTAGTTATATTCGAGCTGAGCTTTCTGGTCTCTATGACGTACTATCCGCGGTACCCGATGACTATGAAAGCTGGATCTGGACTGATTCCCTGACAACTATTTATCGGTCCATACAAATCGATCAGGGCACTCTTGGCCACTCAGAATAAGGGGCGTAGGCCGAATTCCCCAGGAAGACTACCCGTTTTTCTCTGGTTGGCTCACGCCGTATAGACCATACAGAACTGACGGCCACATCTCTTGCAAAAGCTCGTGATGTTGGTCAGGAGGGGCATAGATGCCCACCGCCGACACTGCCCTGGCTGCCTGGGAGTCAGGCTTAGCATGAAGCCACCTCGCAGCAATCTGTTTTGCTGCTGAAAAAGCAATCTCTTCTCTAGACTGCATGTGCTTTTCGTCGTCAGGGCGGCTACTTGCGAAAGCAGGGTCGCCTCTGTCGAACACATACTCTCGTAGTGCCGCGTGCAAATAGATCGCCAATGGAACTGTAACTGCTCTGGTCTTAAACTCTTCTACTTTGTCGGACGGTTGACTAAAACTAAGAAGGTCATTCATTAACGAGAACAGCCCTTCTTTATTCTTGCGTAGATCCGCAACAAAGGTCTCCGTGTCCTGGTCAGTTCGTATAGAGCTGAGCGCAGCACGGTAATCCGACCCGCCCTCACGTTGAGGCTGGTTCTGGTCCGGTTTCGGCCTGTACTGCTCCATAGGTAATGGCTTGCGACCCACCGGGCACAAGCCTGCACCCAATATATACCAAAGAAAACCAACATAATCAAGCTGTTCTAACGGCCGCAAGGCTCCTGTCACAAAATTTCGCGCTCAAACGTGCTATAGACAGAATGGGTTTCCAACTTGGGTGAAAGTTGCTCACTAGCCCATAGAGGAGAAGCGAGGGGAAGACATCCGCAGCGCTCTTGACCGTCGCCGTGGCGAAGGTGTGGCGCCTGATCCACGGCGACAGACGCTTCCTTGATCATGCAGCGGCTAACTGCATGCAGAGAAAGGTAGACAATGGTAGCAGACTATTGCCCGGGGTCCAATCAATTCCAAGCGGAACCGCCAGAATCCCCCAACGGCACGCAGCCGTATACATCGACCATTGAGAGTGACGGGCATCAGGACTCCGACACCTTACGCACTATTAAAGCAGGCCTGAACGCCTGGGCGATGTGGCAGGAACTGGACGCGCTCGGTAAGCTCACCGTGATCCTCACGCACTACTCCGCGGCGCAGTGGCTGGAGCCGGAAGAGCTCCAGGTCCTCGCGAGTTTCCGGCATCAGCCCCCTGGCAAATGGGCGCAGATTAAGCTCAAATATAGAGAGATCGGCGGGAATCCGTATGACCTGCAATGGGCTGTCGATCAGCACCTCACGGCACAGGAGGGAACAGGGCACGACACCGACCCGGCCTTATGCCCCGCCACCTCCTGTTGGGCACGCGCCCAGACCGCGGCCGACTTCCTCCTCCAGGACGACCCCGATGTCCCAGCCGATGCCCGCGACCTTCTGGTCCCGGGCTGTATCACCCTGGTCGCGGCTCCCCGCGCCTCCGGCAAGAGTCTCGTCGCCCTCTACCTCGCTGTCGCCCTCGCCCACGGCGGCGTCTTTCGGGGCGAGCAGGTGCCCACCCGCCGCGTCCTCCTGGTCGATCGCGACAACCCGTCCGCCCTGATTCGCAAGCGCTTACGCTGGCTCGGGGCGCACCAGGTCACCGGCCTCAAGGTCCTCACCCGCGACCAGGCTCCACCTTTAACCGATGCGGCGGCCTGGGCCGCCTTCCCCGTCGCGGCGTACGACGTTGTCATCGTGGATTCCATTGGCGCCGCCACCGAGGGCGTCAGCGAAAAGGAAGGCAAGCAGACCCAACAATATCTTGCCACCCTCAAAGACCTCGCTCGGCGTGGTCCCGCGGTGCTGGCGCTGGACAACAAACCTGGCCAACACATCCTTTCCACCAGTGCGGAATTAAGCCGACTGGATGTGCTCTGAACTCCCTCTATGCCGTGTGCACCAATTCGAACAGCCACAATTGCTGTGCGAGGGAAGATTGCTGTATCGGACGCCGCAGG
>JBMDXC010000739.1:0-17502 GCA_048594805.1 Candidatus Entotheonellaceae bacterium
GCTGGGGTCGAGGCCCTGGTACGTTGGGACCCCCAGGCGGCGACCGAGGCCGAGCTCCGGACCATGGAGCACCATCTGGATGAACTCGGGCTGCAGGTGGCGCAGGCCCGCGCCGCTTACGACCGCGAGCGGCAAGAGGCCGTGGCCATCAAGGGCTTGCTACAGCAGCGTATGGCAGCGGCCGAACAGCTCGAAAAGCAGCGAGACGTGGCGCCCGCTCCCGAGCGCCAGGCTGCTCTGGAGAAGAGCCTGGCAACTCTTGTTGAGATGTTAGAGCAGATGACGCCTGACGTGGAGCGCGAGGCGCAGGACGAAACCGAGGCGCAGGAGTTCTTAGCCATGCTGGAGAAGACCTATGCTGAGGCAGGCGCCAAGCTCAGGGCCGCACGCAGCCAACTCGATCGTGCCCAGCGCGATATGGGACGCGCCACCCAGCGGCGGGAGATGGCCGAGCGGCAGGCAGAGGCAGCGCGACAGGCGGCCGGGCTCAGCCACACCACGAATAGCCTGAACGTCGCCCTCAAGGCGATGCAAGACGTTGCAGCGAAAGATCTCATGGCCGCTGAGGCGGCAGGTGCGAAGGCACGGCTCCTCCAGCCGACACAGCCCGAGCAGGACGACCCCAACATTGTTGCCGCGCTCGCCGAGGCCTCCGGTGCCAGGCCCTCGCCACAGAGCCTGTCCGACCGTCTCGCGGCGCTCAAAGCGCGCCAGGTTTGAGTCCCTGGCCTGCGGCAAGGGCTGCCAAGCCTGGCTGTCACGCTGGGATTGCCGCTGCTCAGTAGGAAAATGGACACAGGATACATCTATGGTATGTCGTGGCCAAGGAGGTGGGGACCAATGTCGCCGCCGGAGTCTTGCTCTCTATCACCAAACCCCGAGGCGATGGGTCTCTCGAATGGGGAGGGCGTGATACGCTGGCGTTCCCCAAGAGTAGTACCAGATTGTGGCTTCTAGGCCATATTGCAGGAGGTAGATATGGGACTCTTTGACTTTGTCAAAAATATTGGGAAAAAAGTCTTCTCCCACGAGGAGGACGCCGCAGAGAAGATCAAGACAGAGATTGAGGCGGCGAATCCGGGTATCAGCAACCTGGACGTGCACTATGACCCGCAGTCTGGCACGGTGGCGCTTTCCGGTCAGGCAACGTCTGCCGAAGCCATGCAGAAGGCGGTGTTAATGGCGGGGAATGTGGAAGGTGTAAGCAATGTTGAGATTGCGAATTTAAAACACCCCGAGGAACAGGAGCAGGTCGAGTATTACATCATCCAACAGGGCGATACACTCTCGAAGATTGCGCAGCACTTCTACGGCAATGCCAACAAATATCCGCGTATCTTTGAGGCCAATCGTGAAGTTATTAAAGACGCCAATCTGATCTTCCCCGGTCAGAAGATTCGGATTCCCCCTGAGTAGTGTGGCACTGCTTGGCTGAGCGCGTTTTCGGCGAGAATCGGGGCTGGATACATTGAGCGACGCCTCTAGCCAGCGGAGTACCGCTCACTTAGGGGTACATCAACATGAGGGCAGGGCTGGCTAGAGCCGCTTCTCCAGGAACCATACCTGCACCGCACCACCATATGAGGCGGCATTGTCAAAGCCTACCGCCTCATAGAGGCGCTGCGCCGGGTGGTTGTCTGACCGCACTTCTAACGTTAGCTTACAGCAGCCCAGGGCTTTCCCCTTGGCAGCGACCTGCTCCAGAAGCAGACGTCCAACACCCTGGCCGCGATAGGGAGGGAGGACGGCGAGATCATGGATGTTGATGAGGGGGCATGCCAGAAACGTTGAGAACCCGACAAAGCAGATAGCAATGCCCACTGGCGTGGTGCTGTGCCAGGCGAGAAAAACCAACGTCGTGGGATGGCGCTGCAGCCCGGGAATAAGCGCCGTACGCACCTCTTCAGGTAACGCCTTGCCACCGCCCATCGGATCGCGGGCATAGGCATCGACCAGAGAAACAATGGCGTCCTGGTGCTGTGGATTGCCGAGATCCGCTTCGACAATAGCAATGCCCTGCATACCAGCTCACCCCCATCCCAACCTTCCCCCCTGGCGGGGGAAGGGGGAAGATGACTACAGCACTTGCCAGTAGCGGCGCCCTTGCAAGCGCACCACTTTCCCAAACCCCGGGGCAGGGAAATGGCCCGCTGCCACCACGATCTGCTCCCGCTCCAGGCGCTCCACCAGGGCTCGCCGTGTCTGGCGCGTCACCTCTGGATCCATGTCAGCGCGTGATACCCAGTCAGTCTCCTGCAGCTGGGCTGGACTGTGTGCCGCATCCCCCAGGACGAGCGCCCGTTCCCCTTGCGAGGTAATCAAAATACTCATGTGTCCCGGTGTATGGCCGGGGGTCGGCAATGCCGTCAAATCACGCGTTAACGTGTGTTCGCCATGCATCAGCTCTACCAGACCCAGATCGGCCAGGGGCCAGACACACGTCGGGGCATTGGGAAAACGATCACGCACGTCGGGCCGATGACAGACCTCCCAATCTATCGCACTCATCCAATAGCGGGCGTTGGGAAAGGTCGGGGTGTATTTGTCGCCTTGCATAAGCAGGTTCCAGCCCACATGGTCGCGGTGCAGATGTGTCATTACCACCATATCAATATCTGCAGGCCCCACACCATTGGCTTCGAAATCGTGCAGGAGCTCGCCCCAGGCAACCTCAGGAACATCCGCGGGTTTGGGCCCAAGTCCGGTGTCAACTAAAATGGTCCGACCGTCCGACCGCACCAGGAACGAACCAAGGTTGAAGCGGACATGGTGTTCCTCAGTGAGGTGCGCTTCATACGGTTGCCACTGTTCCTGGGGGATGGTCGGGAAAAAGTTACAGAGATCGAATTCGAGTAACCCGTCTGATAGCGACAGGATTTCGACATTCCCTATGCGGATTTTGTTATTCGCCATGTGGTATCCTCCCCAGGTAGGTCATACGAGTGTGAGTCAGGGGCCTATTCTAACACAGCAGACGTTTGGACGTGTGAAAATGAAATCCGGTATCTATAGAAAACCGTTGTGGCTCAAGATTAGCCACCTCCTCCCTGTTTGCCTTTCTGCACTTCGAGCATCTGCCGCAGTTCTGTGTGATTTGCCTGGGCTTTCTTCAAGCCAATCTGTCCTGCAATGAACGCGAGCTGGGGCATTTTCGCGCTAGCTTTCTTCCCTACAGGGGTCGTGTAAAATTCCGTCAGCTGCTTCAACTCGGTCTCGGTGAATTCTTGGGTATAGGCGGTGATCGTCTCCTGCCTGACACTCGCCCAATTTAGATATTTGGTCAGAAACTTCTGGAGGATCTCCCGCTGCGGAGCGAGCTGCGGATTGTGCTGGAGCTGCTTTTCCAGAACTTGCTCTGCAAGAGGCTCCAAGCTTTTATCGACCTCTAGCACGATGAGCAGGTTCTCCGCAGCCGTGCGATGGCTGTGTTCATCTCCCACAGAGATAGAGGGGTAAAAGACAAGGGTGATCATCAACATACAACCGTATCGTAGCATGCGCATCCCACCATCCTCCTCTGGACACTTATACGACACTCTCTGTCTTGCGGTCATCCTTCATCCCATATCGCCACGGGGACATGATCAAGAAGGGGTGAGCGTGTCAAAGAAGGCTTCAGGTGTTTTCCCTGCTGCAAGGTGATCAATGAAGCGGTGCCACTGGGCGAGCCAATGCTGCCCTGCTCTCGGCACAATCGTGGGTCTGCCGTTTTCCACGGTGTGCATCGTCACCACGGTCTGGTCCCACCCCAACGCTTTCCCTAATGTCTGCCAAAAGTGCGGGTCCAAGAACGTTTCTTCTACGGCAACCATAAAGGTGGACGCGTTATCTGTTCTCGTCCAAGCGGAGAAGTCGCTGTTGGCGCCTTCATAGTGAGTGTCCACGCCGTCAGCCCCGTAAATATGGTACCCACCTTCGGTGGCTTTTTTGAGTGCGTCTTCGATCGTCATCTTTTTTCTCCTCTTGCCCTACAGAGGAGAGGAGGAACAGTCGCTCATATTGTACGGGTATCGCAAGAGGATCGTGTTGGTTCATCAGTGTGTGCCATCTCACCGCATACTGTCTCCGCTCCTCAATTGCTTGCAATTCCGCCAATAGCTCGGTAATCATCGGATGTTCTTGGAACACCTTGTGATTGTGGGGATCGTGCGGTTTTGCCATTGCTTATACTCCTTGTTCCTCTCTCAATAAGGCGGCCCCCTGAACACACCTCGCGTCCAGGGGCCCTGAAGGAGGCAATATCCATGGAAGCACACATCACTGATATGCGACTGGCCTCATGGAGAGGCGGCTCAGAAGAAGCCGTGTGCTCGCATCTTGTGTACTGCAAACGCTGTGCCATGGGTATGAAAAGTGCGGGCCTTCTGGTAAGAGGAATCTTACGGAGCACTGCCATAAGCGTGGCATTACTGGTCAATACTCCCAATGTGAGACAGAGCCTCGATAGGCTCATGTAGGCAGGGCTGAGACCGCATAATGAGGGGAAGACCTGCTGCTCCATGCCTGCTTTGGGGGGCGGTAAAACGCTTGTTGTTCTCAGTGCATGTGGGCAGGTTGCCAAAAGAGGCGTTTCAGGAGATCACCGCCTTGGATCAATACCTTGCAATGGGAGGATTGTACATAATCGGCATGCTCGATAACTTCCTGTGCCTAGGATAGGTCATGGGCTTTGATCCTCTACGGCTCAGGTCACTATATTCTCCTCCCCTTGCTGCCCTCATATTCTCATTTTGAGACACTCTCGTTCTCGGCCATCTGCACTCTCGCGCTTCAAGAGAAACGAGGTGTTCTATGTCTTGTCTCTATGCAAGCTCTGTGCCACGGCAGTGCCTACAATCACGCTACGGTATAATGACTGCAGTGGGGACTTTGCCGTGGTCGTCTCCCCCGGAGAGGGCATGAGTGACAATGGCAATGAGATGTAATAAGGACGTGCTATGGCGAGGTATGAGCATCCTTACCGCTTGGATGCTGCGGTTGTGGCCGATCTCGTAGAGCATCTGAAGAGGCTGAGCCATGCCTCGCATGGGGACATGCGGGGGGATCACGATGCTCTGCGTGTGCCGCTCTTAACGGCACATCATCTCAGTACGCTCATGAATGTCTCATTCTGGGCGAGTTTTAAAAAAGAAGAGGGACGTGCTGTCACCATTGCTGTGAAGTATGTCCCCCCAGGCGAAGCCTATCGCCCCTTTCTGTTGAAGCAGGCCTTACCGTATACGGAGGAGAATATCATACGGATGTCTCCTGTCCTCCAAGGGGCGCATGTCGATCTTGGCGTCTATATAGATCACAACGACCAGCTGATGATGTGGGGGTTTGATACGGGCGAATTCAGTCTGACAGCGCGGCACTATGTGTGTCTCCACAGCCTCGATCCTGGCGTGCTTCGTCTCGCCTTTGCCGAGGTCAATCTCATTTTTACTGGGACACGGATCGTCTGTGTCGAGACAAATTTTCTCTCTTCCGAGGCTTTAGCAAGGCTCGTCGGGCCAACACACCTTGGGCCTGACCTCAAGGAGATCCTTACCGAGATGTCGGCGCATAGACACGGCGGCACCTTACTGATCGTGCCAGAAAATGACGTCTGGAGCCGATCGATTAAGGAGCCGATCTTATACGCCTCTGATCCGCCATTCGACAAAGCTAGAATCAGTCGAGAGATGTTGAATTTTCTTGCCGATCACCGCGCGCGGTATCACCACGAAGACGGCAGATGGCTCAGGCCAGGCCTGAGCCAGGAGAGACAATTCCTTGCGCATGGTACGCAGGAGGAGAGGCTCGATATCCATCACCATCAGCTCCTCGCAGGGCACAGACACCGGTTTGATGAAGCGTTAACGCGCTCCCTGCAGCTGACGAGCCACCTCACGGCGGTGGATGGGGCAGTGATCGTCAATGATGATTTGAAGGTGTTGGCCTTTGGCGCCAAAAT
Organism: Candidatus Entotheonellaceae bacterium; assembly: GCA_048594805.1. GTDB lineage: Bacteria > Tectomicrobia > Entotheonellia > Entotheonellales > Entotheonellaceae > SXND01. The sequence continues at coordinate 5,936 of JBMDXC010000739.1, forward strand.
TAAGCCGCTCGATACCAGCAAGAGTCCCGAGACGCTCCTCGTCTCAGAATCAAGCGTGGGGAGTGTCCCGCTGGAGGTCTCGCTGTCGGAATTCGGTGGGACCCGTCATCAGTCGGCGGCCCAGTTCGTGTTTGATCAACGGCAGTCGGTTGCTTTTGTAGCCTCGCAAGATGGCCTGATTACGCTGCTGACCTGGCATGAGGGCGTCGGGAGCGTGGCTGCCGTGCGTCATATTGAATTAACGTTATAGGCCAGCGTGTTGCCGGCTGTGCTCATGGCCTCGGCCACCCCACCTGCCTCCAGGGAGCATGGCTGATAATTTGCCATCACCTCGTATGAGCGTGTCAAGCCGTGCGGCACGCACTCTAGAGACGCCGTAAACGCGGCAAACAGAGCATAAATACACCAGCCAGCACCATCAGGGCTACGCCATTGAGTAGCAGGGCCAGGCGTGCACCGCCGATCCCAGCGAGATAGCCAATCTCAAGATGTCCCACTGGGGCTGTGCCAATCCCCACTACCCAGGCCCCCATGGCTCTGCCACGTTGCTCGTTAGCGACGCTGTGTTGTAATAACACCATGTGGAGGAGGTCCGCGGCTGCGGCCATAGTATTGATGAATATCACACATCCCACGGCCAGCCAGAAATAGGGAGCATGCGCCAGCACCACTTGCCCAGCACCAAAACACACGAGCGTTGCCAGCAATAACGCACCTCGGTGCCGTACGGGACTTAGGGCTGTGAGGATGCCACTCCCCACCACCCCTCCCAGGGAGCGCGCTGCCGTGAGTATCCCCAACCCTGCCGCTCCACTGTGGAGGACATCTTTTGCCAGGATAGGTAACATGACCTGATGGGAAAATCCCAACAGTTCTGCACCTGCGGTGGAGAGCATAAGACTCTGCATGAGGCGATTTGTGCGCAGCTCCTGGCCATAGGCGACGACATTGTGCCACATCGATTCTTTGACGCGCGGTGCCGCAGCACCTCGATGGCGTAAGGTCCATAGAGCCACCGCGCCTCCTCCATAACTTAGACCCATCAGTAGAAAGGAGATACTGGTCCCCCACCATTGCAATGCCGCGCCGGCAAGCAAAGAACCCAGCACTCCGCCAAGGCGCTGCGCTATGGAGAGGAGGGCAAGACCCTGTACAGCACCGCTGAGGCCCACGACATCACAGGTATACACCTGCCGTGCGGTGGACTCGAAGGCTTGCAGGAGCCCAAAGAGACCAGCACAGAGGAGCAACGGCCAGAGCGCCATCTGCTCCATCCACACCAGCCAGGCAATGAGCCATGCCACCAAGGTCAGACCACAGACCATCACCCGCATAAGGATACGGCGGTCGAGCCGATCAGTGATGGCTCCTGCAGCAAACCCAACCAGCAAATTGGGTAAAGAGCGTACGGCAAAGAGCACGCCTACCATACTGCTGGAGTCTGTCAGCGACAACACGAGCCACCCCAACAGCACCTGTTGCATCCCTGCGCCGATCTGGCTGCACAGCGTCGCACCCCAGAGCACCGGGAAACCAGGAGTATGGAGCACAGAGGCCAGTCGATTGGCGTGGGCTCCTCCCCCATGCGTGGGGTCGGTATTTGGCTGCGCCGGTATGGCCATAGAGATATCTGTGGATGCCGAGGCGCGGGATCGCGTCAGCGAATAAATGGCTCACGTTGTTGCGCCAGGACATCCCGCAGGCGTATGAGATGTGAAGGCATCATCGGCTCTGGTAATGCCTCGATGGGGAAGTAGCCAATATCAGTGCTCTCGTCAGAGAGCTGCAACGTCCCCGACACCCGTTCGCAGACGAAGCAGAGACTCACGTTGTGCACAATGTCTCCGCCAGGGTAATGCGTAATCATATAGTTGCGTGGGTCAGAATAGACCCCGACAAGCCGTACCACACGTACCTGCAGCCCTGTTTCCTCCCACACTTCCCGGAGCGCTCCCTGTTCTACAGATTCACCAGGGTCAACGGCCCCACCAGGCATGCTCCAGAAGCCGTTGTCAGCCCGCTTCTGCAGGAGGATCTCGCCACGCTCGTTGAAGACCGCCGCACACGTGCCAGGACGGATAACTTTCGGGAGCTTGGGGAGAGGCTTGCCAGTGGAGTCGAGGAAGGAGATAGATGTACAGTGCTCAGCCATCGAATCACTCCTACGCTTTGGCAGCAAGAGAGGACTGGGTTCTCTCATTTGGTCTCAAAGGTCTTGACCCCATCCCAATCATCAGGTAAGGCTTCCGGGTCAAGGTCAGCCATACGCTCAAGCATCTCACGCGCCGCTGTATCCGTGGGACGTATGGCAAGCGCGACCTCAAACTGTGCACGGGCCACGTCAAAACGGCGCTCCAGGTAAGCGGTGCAAGCCTCATCGTAGGCGTGATAATATTTGAGATCGTCAGCAACGATGCCATCCGTGCTCTCGCCATAGACCTCGTAGCCTTTCACAGGCTGTAGCCGTCCCTTGACCCGAATCGCGTCCAGGAGGCGGGTACGAAACAGGTTGGGCGTGAGACGGTCGTGTGTGAACTCGGAAATCATTACCAGCGTCTGATAATACTTGTTCGCGCCTTCGAGCCGTGCGGCCAAGTTCACTGGATCTCCAATAACGGTGTAGTTGAAGACCTGCTCAGAACCGATGTTGCCCACGACCATGGACCCGGTATTAATCCCCACCCGACAACGCAGCTCTGGCAAGCCTTGCTGACGCCATTGGGGGCGCAGTTCCTCCAGACGGCGTTGCATGTGCAAGGCGGTACGTACCGCCTGATCGGCATGGTGGAGAACGGGTATGGGCGCGCCAAATTCAGCCATGATGCCATCGCCGATGTACTTGTCAATGATCCCCCCCTGCTCTAGCACAATGGCGGTCATTTCTGTCAGATAGTTATTGAGCAAACGCACTAACTCCTGCGGCGACAGGCGTTCCGACAGGGTGGTAAAATTCTCGATGTCTGAAAACAGCACGGAGACAACCCGCTCTTCACCCCCGAGATGCAGTAATTCAGGGTGCTGCAATAATTCATTGACGACTTTTTCGGAGACATACTTGGCAAACGTGTTGCGAATGAAGGCTTGATCTTTGGCAATTGCCACTTGCAGGCCAATCACGATACCAAAAAATATCGCTATGAAGCTATTGAAGACCGAGACCAGTGGGAAGAGCGTGAAGTGCACCAACTCTATCCCCGTGAGGACGAGCAGGCCAACCAGGATGATGGCGCCCGCGGCATAGAGGACTATCGACGACTGGGCTACAGCAGCGAGGCCAACCAGGGTGCCAATCAAGCATACCAGCGCCAGCACATCCCAGAAAGACCACTGCTGATAAAATGTATGAGTAAGGAGTCCGTTCATGAGCGCGGCATGCATTATGACGAGTGGTGCATAGCGGTCGAGCGGTGTCTGTCCGGCATCGGCGATGCCCGTGGAAACGTCACCAATAAAGACAAATTTGTTTTCAAAAAAGTCCTGGAGATTGCCACGCAGATCGTGATCGTCGAAGAGTTGCAGCAGTTCGTGCATAGGCATGGCCGGAAAGTCATAGCCCCATTTCTGCGCATAGGGTACAAACACCCGCCCCTGGGCGTCGATGGGAATGACAATATCACGTGTGAGTGTGCTACCGGGGAAGGCGGGAATCGTCATGGCATGACCCCAGTGCACTGTGACGGCCTCCCACGGGACTTTCACCATATCGAGAAACATCGACAGTGACATGCTTGGGAGGTACGCCGTGTCAATTTTTACCAGCAGAGGGAGATGGCGAAACACGCCATCGGCATCCTGGGAGGCACCGATATGACCTGTGTCGAACGCTGCCTCCGCAAAGGCATCGAACTGCATCAGGGCTCTCGCGCTATAGAATGGTTGCGCCTTGCCCTGCTCACGGGGTTTACGGAGTTGCTTTGAGCGTAAGCGCTCATACGCGAGCCCATTGCCCCACTGAAAGGGCTGTAGGGTTGAGGTCAGCTCGCCAGGGGCAATGGGAAGATAGACAGCCCCGAGTTGCTTGATCGAATCTGCGAAGCGCTGGTCAGCCGCGGGCGTCATTGGCAGTGGAAAGATAAGATCGTACGCCACAGCCGATGGCCCGAGCTGCGCCAGGGCTTCATTGACACGAGCCATCTCCATACGGTCTAAGAGACGTGTGCCGAACTTGGCATACGAGTCATCAGTAATCGTGACATAGACAATCTGGGAAGAGCGCGGCGGTCCATAGCCACGCTGCACAACTTGCGCGTAGAAGAAATCGAGAATTTGAAAGTCGAATCGCGTCCATACCGTGCCAAGCACCACCCAAAACACCAGGGTACTTGGGAGCAGTATGGCTTCGAGCAGCAAGACAATTTTGATGAGTTTTCTATTTTTGTACTTGAAAATCATATTTCTTCGCTACCAGGGATTTGCCTGAGTAGATGACCAGGTTATTCAGGAACGGATCGCTACTACTCATGGAGCGCACATTCCCAGCGATTTGAAACGGCTTGTCGGTGGGTTTAGACAAATCAATTTTACTTTTGTCCAACAGTGCTTTTTCGAGTGTAAGCCAGTTGTTCTGCGACACATTCGGCGTACTCACCAGGCTGGCAACTTCACGTATCTGCGTCGGACTACAGATCACCGTGATCGATTCTCTGTCGCTTCCCCCATCAATCTGGTAGAATTTCTCCGGAGCAGGTAACGTCACTGGCATCCCTCCTGTAACCTTGCTTGTGGCGTTCTGGGCATTGAGCAGGGTCAGGTGTTTTCCGTCATTGTGGACAACGTAGACATAGGCGTCGTCTTCAGGCACCACATAGACGCGCAGGAAATCACCCGTTTTGAGCCTCTCAGTGCTCTTGGCCAGAGCCATTGGCTCGCCGGGGCGCATCTGGATACCGATACCAACCTTCGCTCGTACCCGGTCTTGTGCCACTGCTGGTGCGGTGAGCTGTGTACACCACCATACGCCCAAGATCACTGTCATACTGAGGGGCGAGAATGACACCGTGCGGTGCATGAAGTCCTCCTTTGGAGTGGGGTATTGTCCTGTATCATATGACGTGAGCAATTGTAGAGCAATTTTGTGCGGCTGACCATCTAGCCTGTCTCCCAAGGCGAGTGATGCTTAGGGGAGTCCCGTGAGGCTAAAATAGCCGGCATTGTAGAACGCATGTAACACCATACACGGATATACACTCAGGTAGCGGTCTCGGCAATAGCCCAAGACGAGTGAAGGCAGCAACACGGCTATGGCCCACAGCGGTGGGTGAGTCCACCAGTGGCCCACCACAAAAAGGAGCGAGGTCAAGCTATTCGCCACAGTGAGACCACGCCAGCTCTGCCGCCCCCAGGACCGCTGCCGCAATTGCCCTTGGCAGTATCCCCGAAAGAGCAATTCTTCTAGAAGCGGTTGCCATACCGTCAGGGCAAGAAATGCTGGCGACAGTACCTGCGCCAGTGTCATGGGCCGGACAGCAACACACAGCCATAACCCCAGCCAGAATCCTACCCCGGCCAGCATCGCCCCAAAAAACACTCTATCTCGATAAAATGCTGGACACCAGGTCAGCCCAAGGGTGGAGTGGACGTTCCTCATGTACTCACTTAGGAATCCTGTCTCTCGATGGTTCTCCAGGTCACGCTGCACCGAGCCCCACCAGGATCACCCCAAAGCAAATGATACCGGCAGCGAGCCAGCGCGTTGGACTCACAGGCTCTTTGAAGATCACGCGTGACATGATGATGACGAGAACGTACCCAAGACTCACCGTTGGATAGGCTAGAGATAGCTCTAAGCGGGCGAGCACACTGAGGTAGAGCACCGTTGAGAGTCCATAACAACAAAAACCGCCCACGACCGGGACATTATGAGTCAAAGTCGCGATATCGCCAAAGCGAAAGCCAGGCTGACGTGACATGCCATGCTTGAGTAAGAGTTGCCCAACGACTCCTATCAGAATGGCGACGAGGAGTAACCCGTAGAACTGCATGTGCATTGTGTCATGTCCTCGCCAGCAGGGAAACGCCTAATACGATCACACCCACACCGGTCCAGCGCAGGGGTGTGATCGTCTCCGCAAAGAAAACAGCCGACAGGCCCAGCACGATAGGGAAGGTGAGAGAGAGGATGGGATACGCCAGAGACAACTGGGCACGCGCCAGGACCCAGAGCCAGCACACCGCCGACAGCCCATAGATCAGGAGTCCCCCCCACGTCTCAGGATGTAAAAAGAGGTGCAGTACTGACGCGTCTGGCTGGGCCATGCGTGCAGCTTTGAAACAAATCTGTCCAGCAGCGTTGAGAGCCACTGAGAACAATACCCCCACTAGCATGGTCCAGCGGGGACTCAGATATCGCATCGTACCGATCCTTACATGTGATGGGTCATAGCGTGCTCAGGCGTGCCGTGCTGCGACGGCTTCATACCAGTGGCAGCAGGCGGTGCAGAGGCAGCATAGCGCTGGCCTCTTACCGCCCCATCTGTCACAGCCTCGGGCTGCACCGCAGAGAGGTCCTATGTAGTGTAGTCCGTGAAGCGCATGGTCGTGGCCCGGGCTCGAAAATCCGTTTTGACATTCACGATGGCAGCTTTGCCCGAAGCGAAGGCGCGTTCCAGGGCGGGGCGGATATCGGCGGGTTGCTCCACATATTCGCCATGGCCCCCAAAGGCATCCATCAGCTTCTCATAGCGCTGATAGCCTAGCTGGCGCCCGATCTTGCCTCCCTCTGGATCAGCCGTCCAGCCGCCGTTGAGACTGATGACCGTGACAATCGGGAGATTGTGCCGCACCGCCGTGTCCATCTCCATGGCATTCATGCCGAACGACCCATCGCCGTGCAGCACCAGCACAGGTTTGTCAGGCTTGGCGGCTTTCGCACCCACCCCAAAGGGTACGCCGACTCCCATCGTGCCAAAGGGACCTGAATTGAGGCGATGCCCTGGCGTATACGTCGGGATAGACTGACGACCATAATTCAGGATTTCCTGACCATCTACGACGAGGATGCCGTCACGCGGTAAGAAATCCCGTACTTCTTTGCATAGACGCAGCGGATGGATAGGGACGGCGTCCGCGTGCATAAAAGGTTCGAGGCGTGCCTGACCTTTGAGATCTTGTTCGCGCAGCGTGTCAATCCAGGGCGTCTCTTTCTGGGGCTCAAACTTGCCCCGCACGAGTTGCAACATCTGCTCTAACACGGCCTTGGCATCCCCCACAATGCCGACGTCGACGGGGCGATTATGGGCAATTTCGGCTGGGTCAATGTTGACCTGGATCACCTTGGCTTCTGGGTTGAAGCGCGGCGCCTGGCCATGCGAAATCACATAGTTAAAACGTGTGCCGATGAAGAGCATGACGTCGGCCTCACGGAACGCCAGATTACGGGCGCTGAGGAAGCAGTGTGGATGGTCCTCTGGCACTACGCCCCGTCCCTGTGGCGTGGTGTAGAAGGGAATACCCGTCTCGTTGACAAATTGTTCGAGTTCGGCTGAGGCGTTGGACCATAAAATACCACTGCCAGAGATAATCACCGGCCGTTGCGCGCGGGCCAGCATGTTGACGGCCTCCTGCACCAGGCCAGGGTCACCCAGGACGCGGTGCTGCGTCTGCGCCGGTCGCGGCCAGACCACTTCGTCTGCATTCACCCGGCTGTACAGAACATCCCCCGGCAGGTCGAGATACGCCGGCCCCCTCCGACCGCTCATGGCGTGTCGAAAAGCCGTGTTGATGTAGTCCGGTATGCGCTTTGGACTAATCGCCTGTCCAGCCCATTTCGAGGCGGGACGCATCATACTGAGCTGATCGACTTCCTGAAAGGCTTCAGTATGAAAATGATAAATCGGACTAGCCCCCCCTAGAGCAATGATGGGTGCAGCATCCGTTAAGGCGTGGGCCAGGCCAGTCAGGAGATTGGTCGCGGCTGGACCAGACGCCGTCGAGCATAACCCAGCTTTTCCAGTGAGGCGCGCATAGGCATTGGCCATCATCGCTGCGGCCTGCTCGTGGCGCACATCAATCATGCGGATGCCGAGCTTCCGGCAGGTGTCCTGCGCCCCTAGCATAGGACCACCCATGATGAAAAACATCGTATCAGCGCCCTCATTTTTCAGAGCCTGCGCCACCAGTTCGTAGCCAAACACTTCTGCCATGGGGGTCTCCTTGTCAAAAACCGAGTTCACGGAGGCGTGCTACACTCAACCCTGTCCCTGTGGGTGAGGCAGCGGGTGCGCCGAAGATCTGGTGTAAGTATTTGTGCACGTACTTCCCCAACAGATCGATCTCCAGATTGACCAGATCACCCACACGCCGCTCGCCCAGCGTGGTATGCGATAGCGTGTAGGGAATGAGCGCGACGCTGAAAAAGTCAGCCCCCACATCGACCAGAGTTAGACTCACGCCGTCCACCGTAATCGAGCCTTTTGGCACCATGCCGCTAGCTAGTTCAGGAGCACACGCGACGAACAGCCGGACGTCTTCCTGCTGACGACGCCACTCCTGGATGGTACCGGTTCCATCCACGTGCCCCTGAACAATGTGGCCATCATAGCGGCCATCAGCACGCAAGGCACGCTCGAGGTTCACCCGGCTGCCAGGGCGGAGCTGACCGAGATTGGTGATGCTGGCCGTTTCTTGCACCATCTCAAAGCGCAGAGTCGTCCCTGCCATTGTGGTGACCGTGAGATCGGTGCCATTGATGGCAATGCTGTCCCCCAGACGTACGCCTTCCACGATTGGGCCACAGTCAATGCTCAACTGCACCACTTTGCCCCGAGGGGTCACAGCTACCACAGTCCCGACATGTTCCACAATACCTGTAAACATAGCCCCTCAGATGTGAATGGCCTCACCATAGGCATTGCCCACCGCCTCCATAATGGCCTCAGACAAGGTCGGATGGGCATGCACCGTTTTTAACACTTCATAATGGGTGGTTTCCAGCGTCCGTGCGATTCCTACCTCGGCAATCAAATCACTCGCTTCTGCTCCCAGAATGTGGGCTCCCAGGAGTTCATCCGTATCGGCATCAAAAATCACTTTGACGAGCCCCTCACTGCTGCCAACGGCCAGGGCTTTACCGCTGGCACTAAAGGGAAAACGGCCCACACGGATAGTCCGTCCCGCCTGGCGCGCCACCTCTTCGGTCATGCCCACACTCGCTACCTGCGGCTGGCAATATGTGCAGCCAGGAATATTTTGATGGTTTATACCGGGATTGTCGAGCCCAGCAATGGCTTCGACCGTGGCAATGCCTTCGGCGGAGGCCACATGCGCCAGGCACGGCGGACCATTGACATCGCCAATAGCGTAGATACCGGACACGTTCGTACGGCAGTGAGCATCGACGGTGATGAAGCCGCGCTCAGTGTGAACACCTGCCGTCTCGAGCCCGAGGTTCTCGATGTTCCCCTGCACCCCGATGGCCACGAGCACGTGCGTGCCCTGTGCGGTCCGCGCTCCCTCGGGGGTGTGCATCTGTACGTGCACACCCTCGGCCGTGATCTCCGCACCCTCTACTCGGCTGCCTACGTGTATCGCGATGCCCTGCTTTTCGAGCGACTTCTGTAATAGCCCGGCAATCTCACGGTCCTCGATAGGCAGAATCTGCGGGAGCATCTCGACGAGCGTCACCTGCGTACCAAAGGTGTTATAGAAATATGCGAACTCCACCCCTACTGCCCCTGCCCCAATGATCACCAGAGCCTTCGGGACCTCCTGTAATACCATGGCTTCCGTGCTGCTCAACACGCGCGTTTGATCGAAGGGAAGGCCTGGAAGCGGGCGGGACCGTGCGCCTGTAGCCAGCACAATATGCGCGGCGCGTAGCGTCGTCGTGAGTGTGCCCTGGACGTCGTGTACGGTCACGGCACCGGCCCCAGCCAACCGGCCAGTACCGCGTAAGACCTGGATTTTATTTTTGCGCATCAGAAAGGCAATGCCCTGGGACAGGCGTTCAGCCACCTGCCGACTCCGGGCAATCACGCGGCTGAAGTCGAACCGCAGGTTATCACAGTAGAGGCCAAAGTCAGCGCTGTGCTGCATGAGGTGATAGATCTCGGCGTTACGCAACAGCGCTTTGGTTGGGATACAGCCCCAGTTCAAACAGATCCCCCCGAGCGCTTCACGCTCCACGAGCGCTACCTGCATGCCCAGTTGCGCTGCCCGAATGGCCGCCACATAGCCGCCTGGACCTCCACCGATAACAATCAGATCACACGTGTGCTGCGCTTCCGCCATGTCCGTCCTTTCAAACGCTCTGTCCCGGCCAGTGGGTCGCTTCCCGATGCTCATTGTAGCACATTGTACAGTCCGCTATGAGGCTAGGCTTTTACTACCGCCCATTGCGTCACTGGTGCCATGGCTTTCCACCCTAAAAACTTGCCGATTGGTGTGGCGCGTTGAATCGCCACGCGGGTGAGCTCTCCTCCCCATTGATTGTGCCATTGCAAGAGCGTCTGTTCACTTTCGACAGTAACGGCATTGGCGACCAATCGACCACCAGCCGGCAGGGCCTGCCAACAGGTAGACAGGAGATGTGCCGTGGTCAGTCCACCACCGATGAACAGTGCGTCCGGTGGCGGTAAATCCTTCAGAGCCGCAGGAGCTTCTCCGGCAATAATCCTGAGATTGGGCGTCCCCAGTGCCATCGCATTGTCAGCAATGTACTGAAGTCGGGTGGGATGGGGTTCGATAGCAATGGCCCGACAGCGGGCATCACTGCGCATCCACTCAATGCCTATAGAGCCACAGCCTGCCCCCACGTCCCACAGCAGTTGCCCTGGCACAGGGGCCAGGGCAGCCAGCGTCATAGCACGCACTTCTCGTTTGGTTAATTGTCCGTCGTGACGATAGGCCATATCCGGCAGGCCCGCGAGACGCGAAAAGCCGGTAACCCCAGGGTCAGCGATGCAGGTAATGGCCATGGTATGCAACCCAGCCACATCCGTGGCGCTCCAGGATGCCGCAGTACCTTCCAGCTGGCGTTCATAGGCCCCGCCCATGCGTTCTAAAATGGTGATATGACTCTGCCCAAATCCCCGTTGCGTCAATCGTTCTGCCACCATCGCTGGCGTGTGTGGTCCTGCACTCAACACCAGCAAACGCGCCTCTGGGTAGCACACCGCATGCAGGAGCGCCGGGTCGCGACCACACAGGCTTAACGTCTCCACGTCCGTCAAGGACCAGCCCAGACGAGCACAGGCCAGGCTAAAGGCCGAGGGCGCTGGAACGATAGTCATCTCGGCAAGCGACAGAGAGCGAGTCAGCGTCACCCCAATGCCATAGCACATTGGATCACCACTGGCCAGCACACAGGTGGGCCGGCCGCGATGACGGAGAAGGATCTCTATAGACGTGGCGATGGGTGACGTCCAGGTCAGTTTCTCGCGGGCCTCGTCCGGGGGCAGCATGGCGAGATGGCGGGCGCCGCCAACGAGGATCTCAGCGTGGTCGATGAGCGCACGGGCAATCGGACTCACGCCAGAGAGTCCATCTTCTCCAATGCCAACAATAGAGAGCCACTTTTGCATGGGATGAGTCCTTCACACAAGCTCTGGAGCAAGTCCAGGCACAGCCAT
>JBMDXC010000074.1:0-9813 GCA_048594805.1 Candidatus Entotheonellaceae bacterium
ACTGTTACCCGTCGCCAGATCAGTGATAGCGTTGACAGGGGGATGAGTGCTTTGCATGGAGGACTTTATACCAGATTTTTCTCGACCGTGCGACTGTGCTGGTTTTTATAGTGGGGGTACTGGGGTCGCCGAAACTTTACCGCAGATGGTGTGGAGGCCCCCCGACCATGCGAGGGCTTCGCCAAGGTACCGAGGGTCCAAAGCCAGCGTCTGTAAGGCGGCAGCGGAGGTTTGGCAGAGGAGGTTGTACAGCAGGATCTAGCCCGATTTGAGCGCGTGGTGAGTTTTTACCGGCCAGGTTGCTCGCCATGATCGAGCTAGGGTTTTTAAAACAGCGGCGGCGTAGGTGTAAGTGTAGACGAGAGCGCCGTTGGCACCAAGCCCATCCTGGTTCATCGGCTCGCTTGCAAATGTATGGGGGGTCTGCTATGTTTAGCCATACCGCTAGGGGTGTGCGATGCTGAGAGTGACCATGTGACGCTGTCACAGTGGTGACAACCCTTAGAACCTGACCTGGGTAATGCCAGCGTAGGGAAGCGCCATTCACCTCGTACTGACGTGCAATCGGAGCCGAACAGCGCCGGGGTCTGGACGAGGCAGAGATAGCCGCATGCCACGCGCTGCGGTTTTTTTTTGGTGAGTAGTCGCCTTATGATGATCGAGATAGTCATTAACGGCGAAAAGCGGTCTGTGCCTGAGCACAGTACCGTGCGTAGCCTGCTCGAAGAGCTGGGCGTGGCCCACCGTGAGGGGACTGCCGTGGCGGTCAATATGGAGGTGGTGCCGCGCACAGCCCATCTTACAACAGAGTTACAGTCGGGTGACCGTGTAGAGATCGTCCAGGCCGTTGGTGGTGGCTAAACGAGGAGGACGTATGAAGTATGAAGACCCACTGATTATCGGCGGCAAAGAGTTCCAGTCCCGGCTCATCGTGGGCACGGGCAAATATCCCACGCTGGAGCTGATGCAGCAGTGCCACGAAGCCTCCGGTGCTGATATGGTCACCGTGGCTGTGCGGCGCATGGAATTGCCGGGCACCAGTAAGACGCTGATGGATTATATTGATCGCGACCGTTTTACCGTTCTCCCGAACACGGCGGGTTGCTACGACGCAGAGTCTGCCATATTGACGGCGCGGCTTGCGCGTGAGGCAGGGCTGTCGGATTTTGTCAAGCTGGAAGTCATCGGTGACCAGAAAACGCTCTTTCCGGACGTCGAGGAGCTCCTGAAGGCAACGCGTACTCTGGCGAAAGAGGGTTTTATTGTCATGCCCTATACCAATGACGATCCCATTACGGCCAAGAAGCTTGAGGATGCTGGCGCTGCAGTGGTCATGCCTCTGGGGGCTCCTATCGGCTCTGGCCTGGGGATTTGCAACCCCTATAACATCCGATTGATCATGGAAGCCGTCAACGTGCCAGTCATTGTGGATGCCGGTGTCGGCACCGCCTCCGATGCGGCCATTGCCATGGAGCTGGGGGTGGATGGCGTGCTCATGAATACTGGGATTGCCGGGGCGAAAGATCCGCTGGCCATGGCGCATGCCATGCGTCTTGCGGTCGAGGCCGGGCGTCTGGCCTACAAGGCTGGTCGTATTCCACGCAAGCTCTACGCTACGGCGAGCAGTCCGCTCGAGGGGATTATCGGGTCGTAAGCATCTCTGAGGCTATCTGTGTCATCTGCGCCAGCCCGTATCAATTTTCGCCTCTATATCGTCACGGACCGGCACGAGGCTGCTGGGCGCGATCTGGAGGCGATCGTGGCAGCTGCAGCACAGGGGGGCGCCGGGGCTATTCAGTTGCGTGAGAAAGACCTCAGCGCCCGCGACCTCTACGCCCTGGGGGCACGTCTCCAGGCCGCCTTAGCCCCTTACGGGGTGCCCTTGCTGATTAATGACCGTCTCGACGTGGCTCTGGCTCTCGATGCCGCGGGTGTACACCTGGCCGGCCACTCACTGCCAACAGCGGTAGCGCGCCGTGTACTAGGGGCTGGGAAGCTTCTCGGGGTTTCTACCCATAGTGTCGAGGAAGCACGCTGTGCCGCTGAAGATGGGGCTGATTTTATCGTCTTCGGTCCTGTCTTCACCACACCTTCCAAGGTCGCCTATGGTCCACCCCAGGGGTTGCAACACTTGAGCACGGTGGTCCACGCCGTGCGCATCCCAGTGATGGCAATCGGGGGCATCGATCACACGAATCTGCCGCAGGTCGTGCAAGCCGGTGCGTACGGGGTCGCGATGATCCGCGCTGTTCTGGCAGCACCCGATCCATACAGGGCAACTCAGCAACTCCGAGCTGCGTTGGCTGCGGCCAGTCAGGTTTAACGAAACTGCCCTGCCAGCTTCTCGACAATCAGCTTGCCAATATTGAGTGACGCCGTGGCGCCTGGCGAGGGGGCATTGCACACGTTGACGATACGCTCTGTCTCCTGAATCAGGAAATCGTCCACCATCGAACCATCCGGGGCAATCGCCTGCGCCCGGATACCAGCATGGGCCGGCTCCAGGTCTTCAGCGCGAATCTCCGGCACGAGACGTTGCAGGGCCCTGACGAAAGCCGCTTTGTTAAACGAGCGCCACATTTCGCCGAAACCCGTCTGCCAGTATTTCGCCGCCATCTTCCGGAACCCGGCATAGGTCAGCGTTTCCAGTAAATCCCCGGCCTTGATGTCGAGCTTGTGATAGCCCTCACGCGCGAAGGCGAGCACCGCATTGGGGCCACACTCCACCCCCCCATGGATCATGCGGGTAAAATGCACGCCGAGAAAGGGAAAGTTCGGATCGGGCACCGGATAGATAAGATTGCGGCACAAGTGCTGCGCTTGTGGCTTGACCTCATAATATTCGCCGCGGAAGGGGACAATCTTGACGTCGGGTTGCTGCCCGCTCAGAGCAGTCACACGATCAGAGTGCAAGCCAGCGCAATTCACCACGTAATTGACCATAAAGTCACCCGCCATGCTGTTGACGACGATGTGGTCGCTATAGCGACGCATAGCGGTTACCTGGGCATTGGTCATGATGTGACCATCGCGTTCCTGAATGCGCGTGGCCAGACGCTGGCAGACCTGTGGATAGTTCACAATGCCAGATTCAGGCACATGAATGGCTTTGATCCCGGCAGTATGGGGTTCGATTTCCTGGAGGTGCTCGCGCTCGATCATCGCACAGCGCACCCCATTCTCCTGGCCCCGCTCATAAATACGTTGCAGGGCCGGCAACTCGGATGGGCTGGTGGCGACAATGACTTTGCCGCAAATCTCATACTCAATTCCTTCTGCGGCACAGAACGCTTCCATAGCCTGCTTGCCAGCGCGGCAGTTGATGGCCTTGAGCGAGCCAGGCTTATAATAAATGCCGGAATGCAGCACGCCGGAATTATGCCCCGTCTGGTGTTGTGCCAGTTGCGCTTCCTTTTCGAGTACGACGACGCGACGCTCGGGAAACCGCTGTGTCAAGTTGTAAGCGGTCGCGAGCCCAACAATCCCGCCACCAATGACGGCCACGTCTGCCTGTTGCATGGTCTCTCTCCTCAACGTCCTTCTTGGGTCCCGCCGCCGCGCCTCACAGTGCCCAGGGTCACATACACAGCACCCCGCACTCCCCAGTGCGCCCACGAGCGCTCAGGAATATAGTATACAGGATAATGCTTTGTTTTCGGCCTGACAAGCGCATGCTGTGCGGTCTCTCTCTGACCTTGTGTCAAGTAGAATTATTGTTCCTTCTGACGTTTTTTAGTGCTAGACTGGGTCAAGCTGCCTGCGTGGCCATTCTCTGCGACCGTGCCTCCCTCCGGAGCCCCTGGTGATGGCGGCAAGCGCCGTGATGCTTCCAGGCTATTCCCTGCCACCTCAGCCGTGTCAGGCCGGCGAGTTGGCACGTGCGTACCCCTCATTGGAAGGGATGACGTATGGAAATTTTTGTCAGCAATATTCCCTTTACCGCAAACCCAGAGGACATACGGGAGCTCTTTGAACCCTATGGCGCTGTAGGGCGTGTCAATCTCATCACCGACCGTGAGACGGGCCGGCCACGCGGCTTCGGGTTTGTGGAGATGCCCAATGCCAGTGAGGCCCAGGCTGCCATTGCAGGGCTCCAGAATGTCAAAATGCAGGGCCGCCAGTTGACCATCAACGAAGCACGCCCGCGTGAGCCGCGCCGTGAGCCCCGCCGTGACCGCTAGGAGAGCGGCACTCCTGGAGCACGGGAGCAGAGGCCAGTGGCGCGTGCTGCCGAGGCTAATGCCATACTGTGGGAGCATTGAGGGAAGACGTATAGCCTAGCGGGGGACCTCTGGAGAGCATGGGTTCTGAGGAGCCCGGTTGGGGGTGTCGTTGTTCCTCAGTACCCATAGCTGCAGCGCATCCACCTACCACATCGTGCCAGCCAAAGTCGCCGTGCAGCTCTATACTGGTGTAATCACAAAGGAGAGCCGTGCATGCGCCGTGCGCAAGGCAGTCTCGACGCCGTCCGGTGTCGCAGCACGAGCGAAGAGAAAGCCCAGATACCTATCACCCTCAGGCAATGGAATCACTTCCTGCCCCAGAGGGATAGTGAGGCTGAGATCTTCGATACCGGGCACACGCCTCGCGTCCTCTTGGCCATGGATAGCTCGGAGGATGCCACGGCATGGAATTGGGAGCATCATCACACCAGAAGCGCATTGATCGCGTGCATAAGACGTCACGTCATGTCCGAGCGCGTGGTGCAAAATGACATCTTCAAGCGAGCGTCCGGCCTCGAACCGTAACGTACGGGAACAGAGGCCACCAATCGAGCGTGCTGCAACCTCGATGATCCACGGTCCCTGGTCATTGACGCGCAGCTCAGCGTGTACTGGCCCTTCCCGCAACCCCAGCACCCGCACGGTGCGGGCTGCACACGCGACAATCGCTGCCTGCACAGCCTCCGGAAGACGCGAGGGGGTCACATAGAGGGTCTCTTCAAAGAAGGGCCCAGTAAGGGGATCAGGCTTGTCGAAGAGTGCCAGCACCTTGAGCTGCCCACGCGTGAGCAGTCCCTCCACGGCCACTTCCTGACCTGGGATAAATGCCTCAACCAGGATCTGGCGGGCCAAAGCCCCGCCCCGCACGGCCACTGCGGGACGGCGCAGTAAAGCCACAAGTCGGTGAAATGCTGCGACGAACTCCCCACGATCATCGGCACGTATGACCCCACGGCTGGCGGACAAAAAGAGCGGCTTGACTACACACGGAAACGTGAGCTGTCGTGCCACGTCGACGGGATCATCATCTATGCTATAACAGGCAAAGCGCGGTGAGGGGACACCGCTGGCGGCTAAGAGCTGACGCATCTGGTGTTTGTTGCGCGCCGCGGCTACCGACGCCACGGCGTTGTGCGACACGCCAAGCGCCTCTGCCGCCATGGCGGCTGTCAGCGTGGTGTCATCGTCCACTCCCACCACAGCGTCAAGGGGAGACGCCACAGCAAACGCGGTAATCGTGCGGGCAGCTTGCTCAGGATGGAAGAAATCAAGGGTCAACGTGCTCCCTGGAGTCAGCGCCTCCAGAGCCTGGGGTTGATCAGAACCAACGACCACTGTCACCTGCAGCCGCCGTGCTGCATCGAGGAAGGCCGAGGCTCGATACGTCGTTGTAGTCATGAGGAGCAAGAGGCGCGGCATACGGCACATATCCCGGTGTGAGCCCTCAGTGCGCGGCGGCTAGCCTTTGGACGACTGATAATAGGGGTTAGTACCGGCCGCATGGTCCGTGACATCAACAATCTCACGGATCGCAGGAAATGCCTCACGGATAGCCTGCTCAACTCCCTGATTCAGCGTCACGCTGACCATGCCACAGCCCTGACAGCCGCCCCCAAACCGTATGTAGACGATGTTATCGTGCACGTCCACGAGTTCAATATGGCCGCCATGGCTGGCGACCGCAGGATTGATCTGGGTATCGAGCAACTCTTGAATGGCCAGGGCCTGAGGATCAGCCCAGACCGGGTTGGGATTACCAATCCGAAACCCACTCTGCTGCAGATCTTCGACATAGTCGATGATGACGTCTCGCATATGTTGGGCGCTCTCAGCGTCGATGAGCACTGCGAAATCGCCTACATTCACGACGACATCTTCAGCCTCTGCGTCTCCTGCTTCGACGAGCTGCATATCATAGGTGAAGCCTGCCGAACTGCGCCCAACTATGGCGAGGCGCAGGCCATCCCCTGGCTTCCCACGCGCTTGAATAACTGCTGAAATCTTCTGTTTCGCCGCTTCAGTAACCGTTAGCATGCATACCTCTTTCTGGGGATAAAGCCTTGGCAGGATGACGATCTCATCTCGCCTGCCAGAGACGAGCAGACCTATATATAACAGGTGTGAGGAGAGGGCCGCTCTTTCTCCTCAGACCACATAGAATAGCCTCATTGTAATGCTGCATGACAGAAAGTCAAACATCTTGCCGTCTGGAGCTGCTCCTAGGAGACGCCACGCCGCTGGCGTAACCACAGGACAGGCACCGCAGTGAGGAGCACGAGAACCGCAGTAAGGAGAAACATGTCATGGTAGGCAAGCGTCGTGGCTTCTTGCACCAACCAGCGGTTGAGCATAGCTTCGGTTTGGACCGTCAATAGGGCGGGATCTTCCCCCATCTCTGCAAACTGCTGATGGAGCGACTCGACCAGTTGGGTATGCTCAAACGAGGCGCGGTACTCATTCTCCAACAGGGAGATGGTGCGCACGGCAAGACGCTGTTGGAGTTCGATGCCGGCGAAGGCGATGCCAAAGGTTCCCCCCAGGCTATTGAGCAGGCCACGCAGACCAGCCCCCAGCCGCACCTGATGATCGGGCAGAGTGGCCATAGTGACGGTCATGATCGGGGATTGGATAAAGCCGCGCGTCAGGCTGCGGAAGATGAGCAGCCCGGAAACCACCCAGGCGCTGCTCCAGGGAGTGACGTTGAGAAAGAGACAGAGGGCGAGCGCCTGGGTAAGCGATCCGATAGCAATGAGCCAGCGGCTCTCAATTCGATCTGACAGGCGCCCGGTGCCCAGCGATGTCAGCCCCCAGATGCACGCCGCTGGCAACATGATTTCCCCGGCGTGCTGGGCGTTGAGGCCGAGGGCTTGCTGCAGAAAGAGCGCCATGAGGAAGTTCATCGCAAAATTGGTGAAGGATTCACAAAAATTGGCCAGTGCTCCCAGGACAAACTGCCCATTGGCAAAGACCTGCAGGTTCACCAGCGGCGCTGCACAGGTCAACTCCGCCCCGACAAAGGCCACGAGATTGACACTGGCAATCGCCAGGAGGGTAAGGATATAGGCAGAATCCCAACCATAGGTGCGTGCCTGGCTGACAGCCAGCAGCAGGCTGACGACAAAGGTCGTCATCGTCACCAGCCCCAGCAGGTCCAGCTCCTTGCTCTGGCGCCGTTCGCCTTCAGGTAAGGTCACAACAATGGCCCCTATCAGGGCAACAAGACCAATGGGCAAGTTGATGTAAAACACCGCACGCCAGCTCAGATGCTCGACCAGATAGCCACCAAGCGATGGACCTATAGCTGGTCCAAAAGACATCCCCGCCATGAAGACCCCCATGGCCATGCCCCGTTTGCCAGCGGGGTAGGTCTCGTGCAAGATAGCCATCCCCAGAGGGGTGAGGTAGCCAGCGCTCATCCCCTGCAAGACCCGGAAGAGCACCATGCTGCCGAGATTCCAGCTCAAGCCGCAGAGCATCGAGGCTACCAGATAGAGGCTCAGGCTGGTGAGATACAGGCGGCGGTTACCCAACCGACCGCCGAGCCAGGCCAGGGTGGGCATTACGACGGTGCGGGCAATCATGAAGGAGGTGAGGACCCACTGGATCTCCGTCACCTCGGCTCGCAGGCTGGTCATCATGGTCGGCACAGCAATGTTGATCGAGCCCATCATCACCGAGTGGGTAAGTGACCCGAGGATGATCGACAGACTGATAGCCCATCGCGCCGAGGGTGTCGTCGTCCGCGGCGCTCCTGGCGCACGAGCCACAGTCGTGGACGCAGCTGCTATGGTTGGCCGACGTCGGGATGGGGACACGTGCTATTCTTTCCTATCTTTGCACCGCACCCTTGAACCCTAACTTCGTGACGAACAGATAGACGCTTTATTGTAGCATCATGCATTACTAAACGCTTGGTCCAGGCTCTGCATCCAGCAGAGATTAGCCTCTCCCTACCTCGTGTGAACCAGGCCCTGCAACGTGGTAGAATGCTGCATGGATGAAGCAGAGCGTCGAGAAATCCGTCAGGGGCTGATAAAAAGTTAGTGTGATGGCGGCGCGGCGCCTTACGGAAGGCCCAGAACCCGCAGGTCTGACAGGGTCAGAGAGGTGTTGGCGGGAGTGTGAGGAGGGAGAAGTGTGTGACCAATCCCATCATGATCATGGGCTGCTCCAGTGATGCCGGCAAGTCGTTTACCGTGACGGCGCTGTGTCGTCACCTGGCCAATCGTGGTGTACGCGTGGCACCCTTCAAGGCGCAAAACATGAGCAACAATGCTGCGGTCACGCCGGATGACGCGGAGATCGGGCGGGCGCAGTACCTGCAGGCGCTGGCGGCGCGCACCATGCCGCAGGCACGCATGAACCCGGTCTTACTCAAGCCGAGCGCTGACACGGAGAGCCAGGTGATCGTCATGGGTCGAGTGGATCTCGCCCTCAGCGCGCTGCCGTGGTTGGAGCGGCAGCCCCGTCTGTGGCCCATTGTACGCGAGGCCCTGTACAGCCTGCTACACGACTATGAGCAGGTGGTCATTGAGGGTGGGGGCAGTCCGGCGGAGATCAACTTGCGCACCAGCGACATCGTCAACATGCGCGTAGCCCGTGAGTGTCAGGCGGATGTCTATCTAGTGGCCGACATCGATCGTGGCGGAGCGTTCGCCCACCTGCTGGGCACCTGGCATTGTCTCGAAGGCGCGGAACAAGCCCTCGTCAAAGGCTTTATATTAAATAAGTTTCGCGGTGACCGAGCATTACTGGGGAACGCCATGGACTGGCTATACGAGCGCACCGGTATTCCCACGGTTGCTCTCCTCCCCATGGTGCGCCATGCCTTGCCTGAAGAAGACACCCTGCATCACCGTGCCCAGCCTGATGCACAACAGATCAACCTAGCGTTGGTGGTCTACCCTTACGCCAGCAATCTAGACGAGTTCGACCCGCTGGTCCACACACCAGGGGTGACCGTGGTGCCTATCCGCGACTGTACACGCCTTGATGGGTACCACGCCATTCTGCTGCCGGGCAGTAAAAACACCGTCGCCAGCCTGCGCTACCTGCGCCAGAGCGGGCTCGCGGCGGAGATCAGTCGCGCTGCCCAGCGTGGAGTGCCCGTGCTCGGTATCTGTGGTGGACTGCAACTGCTGGGGCGTGCGATTTATGATCCACACTGCATCGAGAGCGGGGATTGCCCAGGGCTGGGTCTGCTCGCGCTGACGACCACTTTAGTACCCGACAAGACCACACGCCAGCGCCAGGTGCCCTGGCAAGGGATCCTCCTGCATGGCTACGAAATTCACCACGGGCAGACGCAGGCTGGCGAGGGCGTCCAGGCCTACTTACCTGACGGTCTGGGGTGGTGCCAGGAGAATGTCTATGGTGTGTATGTGCACGGATTGTTTGAAAACGCTGCCTATCGTCAATCGTTTCTAGAGCGTCTAGGCTGGCGTGGGCAGACCACAGAGGCATGGTCAGCCATCGTCGATGCCAACCTGAATCAGATCGCCGAGCTGATTGTGGAGTCTGGCTGGGCGATCTAACCCATTGACCTTCCCCCTGGCCTTCATCCCCACCGTGGCCTTGCGAGAGGAGGAAT
>JBMDXC010000740.1:0-2276 GCA_048594805.1 Candidatus Entotheonellaceae bacterium
GCTGCAACACGGCGCCGGCGTGATCAAGTTCCGCAAGGTCGCCGTCAAGCCGCTGTAACTGCCCGTCTCAGCGGGTGGTTGCCACGGGTTGATGCGCCCCAAAGAGCGTCCTATTACCAGCAGGAGGCTGTTATGCCCACAGAGCATCCGAATGTGGTCTTGAGTCGTCAGCATTTTGATCTCATGGCCGATCAGTACGATGAGCTGTTCATCACGCATATGCACGACTACGATATTACCCACGAGATGATTCTCACTATGCTGCAGTTTCCCCGCGAGAGCGCGCTACGTGTGCTGGAATTGGGCACAGGGACCGGGAACTTGACACAAAAATTGCTCGACCGTTTCCCGCAGAGTACGGTGGTAGGATACGACGTCTCCGCCGAGATGCTGGCGCGCGCTCGCGCCAAGCTGGCCCGCGCCGGTACACGCCTGCAACTGCACCAGGGCGACATCAGTCACATAGCCTTTCCTGGACCCTTTGACGCCGCCATCTCGGCCATTGCCGTGCACCATGTGCCGCCCTCGGCCAAACCCATCCTGTTTCATCGCCTCTATGCGGCTCTCCGTCCCGGTGGTGTGCTGGTCCTGGGCGATGCGTTTCAGCCCGCGACACCGGCCCTGGGCGAGCGCTATCGGCAATTGACCGCGGAGGAGTTCGAGCGCCAGGGCATTGTCGAGACACCAGCCTATGCCGAGTACCGCAGCCGCAACAGCCAGCCCTCGGGAGGCGCCAGCACGCACCTCCACAAATATCTCCAGTGGATGCAGCAGGCGGGTTTTAGCAATGTCGATTGTGTGTGGAAGCATTTCGCGCGGGCTGTCGTCTACGGCGAGCGCCCTGCTGAGGCATAAACCCTCTGCGCTATCGTCGGCGTGGGCATCGCTCCAGCACAGTGCTATCGCCTTGACAAGTAAAGGCTACTATCCCAGAATCAGGTTGCCTGGTGGGGTGCACCTCATACAGGGCCGGCGCACTGCGCCCAGGCTCACAGGTGCGCTCACGACTCAGCCGATGCAGGATGGAGCTGGTGGATGACTACGACGCAACGTAGCAGCAAATCGACGATCGTCGTCGATGGTACCCAGGTCGAGATGTTTTCAGGCGGGGCTGGACCAGCCGTGCTATTCCTCCACGGGGCCGGGGGCAATGCCGGGTGGCAAGATTGGCATGACGAACTCGCTAGACACTATACAGTCTATGTGCCCTCACAGCCGGGCTTCAACGGTACTGAGCGCCCCGAGTGGGTCTATACGATTACCGATGTCGCCCATTTTAACAGGGCCATGGTGCAACAGCTGGGGCTCGAGCAGTACATTCTCATGGGTTCCTCTATGGGAGGCTGGGTTGCGGCGGAAATGGCCGCCATGTGCCACCATACTTTACGCGGTCTGGTCCTGGTGGACGCAGCTGGCATCAAGCCGGTCGAGGGGGAGATTGCCGAAATCTTTATGGTCTCAGCCCAGACCAGACTTCAACAACGGTTTTATGACCCCTCGCAGGTGCCCAACTACGAGCGCTACACCCGACCGCTGACACCAGAAGAGCAGGTCATCGAACACGCCAATCGCGAGATGGCCTCTCGCCTGTGCTGGCGGCCCTATTTGCACAACCTCAGCTTGCCCTATTACTTGCGCAAGGTGCCCACTCCAACGCTGATCGTATGGGGCAGACAGGATGCCATTGTGCCAGTCGAATGCGGTGAGCTTTTCCAGCAAGCCTTGCCTAACACCACCCTGAAAGTCATCGAGCACTGCGGCCACTCTCCAGCCATCGAGAAGCCACAGGAGTTTTTGCACGTGGTTACTGAGTTCCTCTCCGGGCTCAGATGACTCCCGTGCCCCTGAAAGGAGTCAGACATGATAGACGTCTACTGGTTCTCGGAACAGCCCTACGGGTATGTCACAGAAGACGACCTGGCGCCCTACGAGTCGGGTCGCATGCACTTTCCCAATACCAATTTTGATCCCGAAAAGGCCCATGTGCTGTATAACAACTATCATGAGCAGTACGCCTGGGCTGATGAAGTGAGCTTTGACGGGATTATGTCGAATGAGCACCACTCCTCCTACTGGTGCATGAAGCCCTCGGTCAACGTCGATGCGGCAGTCATTGCCAAGGTCACCAAAAAAACCAAGATCGCCATGCTGGGCAATGTCATCGCCCTCAATGATCCGGTCAAGATGGCCGAAGAGATTGCCATGCTGGATTGCATCTCCGGGGGGCGGATTATCTCCGGGTTTGTGCGCGGCACGGCCGTCGAGACCCTGCACGC
>JBMDXC010000741.1:0-9550 GCA_048594805.1 Candidatus Entotheonellaceae bacterium
TGGAATTTCATCACCAAGCGGTGGACGATCTCAACCGGGAACTCGGTAAACTCCGAAGTCGGATGAGTCAAGCCTATGAGGATAAGTTGGATGGCAAGATCGACGAGCAGATGTGGTCCGACTTACACAACAAATATAAAACCCAGCAGGAGACCCTAGAGCGGCAGCTCAGTGCGCATCTCACTGCCGACAGGACTTACCTCCAACAAGGCGTCCAGATTCTGACACTCGCCAACAAGGCATACGACCTCTACCTGAAACAGCCCCATGAAGAGCGGGCAAAGCTCCTCCAATTCTTACTTTTGAACTCGACCCTGAAAGACGGAACCCTTTGTGTTACTTATAGAAAACCGTTTGATATCCTTGCAAATGGGGTGAGCCATCAACTTAGGCGTCCCCAAGGGGATTTGAACCCCTGTTGCCGGCGTGAAAGGCCGGTGTCCTAGGCCAGGCTAGACGATGGGGACGCATCAGCAGGTGAGCCGTGCTGGACTCGAACCAGCGACCCGCTGCTTAAAAGGCAGCTGCTCTACCGCCTGAGCTAACGGCCCAAAGAGGGAGCTGGACTCTCCCAGCGGCAAGAATTCTGTAGAGGATACTGAGTCAGACATAGCTTGTCAATACAGGGCAAAAAGAGAATCAGAAGGACAAGAAAAACCCTTGCGCCCGGCATGGCGCTCTGCTAGAGTGGTGCACCACATAGAGCCGAGATGACCACGCGGGCAAAGGCACCTGGGTCCTGGGGGGAATCGCGCCATGCAAGCCACGCAAAAAATTTGGATGGATGGACAGTTTGTAGATTGGGACAAGGCCCAGGTACACGTGCTCAGTCACACGCTGCACTACGGGCTCGGTGTCTTTGAAGGCATTCGGTGCTATGACACGGCGCACGGCCCGGCCATTTTTCGCCTCCAGGAACATATCGAGCGCTTGTTTCATTCAGCGCATATTGCTGGCATGAAGATGGCGTGGACACAGGATGACATACGGCGCGCGATTCTTGACACCGTGCACAGCAACCAGGTGCGAGAGTGCTACATCCGTCCGCTGGTCTATCTGGGCTACGGCGAAATGGGCATCAACAACCGCCACAATCCCGTCTGCACGGCCATCGCCGTGTGGCCGTGGGGGGCTTATCTCGGTGAAGGAGCCTTGGACGCGGGGATTCGCGTCTGTGTCTCGTCCTTTACGCGGCACCATGTCAACGTCATGATGACGAAGGCCAAGATCGTCGGCAATTATGCCAATTCACAGCTTGCCAAAATGGAAGCGATCAACGCTGGCTACGATGAAGCGATTATGCTGGATGTCCAGGGTAACGTCGCGGAAGGCTCGGGCGAAAATATCTTTATCGTCCGGCGTGGTGAACTCAAGACACCGCCACTCACCTCAATTCTTGAGGGCATCACGCGCAATTCCGTGATCGATTTGGCCCGTCACCTCGGCCTGACGGTCCACGAAACGATCTTTTCTCGTGACGAACTCTATATTGCCGACGAGGTATTCTTCACGGGGACAGCCGCGGAGATTACCCCGATTCGCGAAGTGGACAATCGCACGATTGGGAGCGGACGCCCCGGTCCCATCACGCATAAACTGCAGCAGGCGTTCTTCCGGGTAGTGCAAGGGAAGGATGACACCTTCAAAGCCTGGCTGACTTATATTACGTAAATGGCCAGGTAAAGCTCCGCAACTGTTCGCATACAGTAATCACCCCCTGACCTTCTGTGAAGGCATACAACGCAGGATACGTCTGCCCTGTGCAGGGCGAGCTTTTGGCATTTTTCAGGAGCGGAGGCCTGGCGATGGTCCATGCAAAGGTGCTCGTGGTGGATCACGAGCAAGGGGCGTACGACGTGTTAAAACTCGGGCTAGCCAAGCGTGGCTATGAGATGCACACAACCACTACCATGGCTAATGCCCTGGTTCTGGCTGGGGCCCATGTTTATCAAGCCGCTTTCGTGTCGCTTACGCTGGTGCCCGATAGGGCAGTGTTAGATGGACTCCACGCTGAAATCCCTGACCTGCCAGTGATTCTCACCTACTCCCCAGAATGCGCCGATCATATTCCCCAGCAAATGCTGGAGGTAGCTACGAATACTATGGGTAAACCTTTAGCCCTGGGACCGATGTGCCTGATGCTCGATCATACTATGGAGTTGGTCTCACTGCGAGCCCAGGTGCGACAGCACCGCCAACTCTGGTGTCTCACCTATGAGTCTACCTCAGAGGCAGATACCCCATCTGAAGCCGGAGAGGGTACGCTGGTGCGTCTCGAAGACGCCATGATACGCCGCTTGCGTGCACTCATGCCGAGCCTGGAACTTTTAGGTCGGGGCTCACTGTACCGGGCAGTCTTATCATATGTAGAAAAGCTGTTGCTGACTGTCGTCTTACATGAGTGCCGCGGCAATCAGGTCAAAGCCGCCTCGATCCTCGGCATTAATCGCAATACGTTGCGCAAAAAAATCCACGAGTTCGGGCTCTTGTTTCCCCACAGTGATGCCTAAGAGGCTGCTATGAGATCGTCGCATTCCCCTCTGGCTATGATTGTGCTTGCAGCTGGCAAAGGCACGCGCATGCACTCGGCGCTTGCCAAAGTCCTGCACCCCCTCGCTGGCCGAGCGCTGCTCACCCACGTCCTCGACATCGCTACGTCGTTAGCACCGCAGCATTTGGTCGTAGTCCTGGGTCATCAGGCAGAGATGGTACGCCAGGTCTGTGTCCCGTATGGCGTCACCTGTGTGTTGCAAGAGCCCCAACTCGGTACCGGGCATGCCGTGGCGCAGGCAGAGCCAATCCTGGCCGATTTTCAAGGAGATGTGCTGGTGCTCTATGGCGATGTGCCTCTGCTCCAGGCAGCGACGTTGCGCACCCTATGGGACGTGCATCGGCGGCAGCAGGCCACGGTGACAATCGTCACGGCGTGTCTTGACAATCCCACCGGGTACGGGCGTATTCTACGCGGCGCGGCTGGTCGGATCACGCGTATTGTGGAAGAGCGGGATGCCTCGGAGCCTGAAAAGGCGGTGCGCGAGATTAATAGCGGGGTGTACTGTCTGCGGGCCTCTTTTCTCTTTCCTGCCCTGCGGCGTGTCGGACGCCTCAACGCCCAGGGGGAACAGTATCTCACGGATGTCGTGGCTCTCGCAGTGGCCGAGCAGCACCGTGTGGCGCATGTCACTGTGGCTGATGCCCAGGAGGTCCTGGGCGTCAACACGCACGCCGAACTGGCGCATCTCGAAACTCTGCTGCGGCAACGCCAGTAAAGTTGAGTGCTGCGCACGGCTCCTGCGTAGCGCTCATTGCCCCAGCCAGTTTGGCGGGGCCAATTGAGGATTCAGGCACATGGCAGCAGTTTTGCAAGGGCAACTCAACCCTCCACAACAGGAAGCCGTGCAACACGGCGATGGGCCTCTCCTGATTCTCGCCGGTGCGGGGTCAGGCAAAACGCGGGTCATTACGCACCGCATCGCGTACCTTATCCGGGTGTGTGGCGTCCTCCCGGAGCAGATGCTGGCCGTGACGTTTACCAATAAGGCCGCAGAGGAAATGCGCCAGCGGGTGCATCAGCTCCTCGGCACCTCCGGGTTGCCCATCTGGCTCAGTACGTTTCATGCTGCCAGCGCCCGCCTCATACGCCGTGAGGCCGAGGCACTCCGACTCTCGCCCCAGTTCGTCATTTATGACACGGCTGACCAACTCTCTCTGATGAAACAGTGCGCCCAGGAGCTAAAGATCGACCAGGAGCTGTATGCCCCGCAGGCGATCACGCGCCGTATCAGCGCGCTCAAGAATGACCTGATTGATGCCGACACCTTCATGCGTGACGCTGGGGATTTTGGCCTCGATGAGGTGGTGGCCAGAGTCTATCCCTTGTACCAGCGCGCCCTACGCGACAACGCCGCAGTGGATTTTGACGACCTGCTCATGCTCACCGTGCAGCTCTTTCGCCGTCATCCTGACATTCTGGCGCGCTATCAGTATCGCTGGCGCTATATTATGGTGGACGAGTATCAGGACACGAATATGGCACAGTATCATATGTTGCATCTGCTGGCGGCGCAACACCGGAACCTGTGCGTGGTAGGCGACGACGACCAGAGTGTCTACCGTTTCCGCGGTGCCAATGTGCGCAATATTCTCAATTTTGAACGCGACTATCCGGATGCGAAAGTGATTAAGCTGGAGCAGAATTATCGCTCGACAGCGACCATTCTCGACGCGGCGACGGCGGTGGTAGCGAAGAACCCGGGCCGTAAGGACAAGACGCTATGGACAGACAATGCTCGGGGTATACCGATTGGCTATTTTTGTGCGCAGGATGAAGTCCACGAAGCTGAGACGATCTGCCAGAACATCGCTGGCTTGCACCGCACCGAAAAGCTCCCGTATCGACACTTTGCGGTGTTCTATCGGACCAATGCCCAGTCGCGCGTACTGGAGGACGGGCTGCGTCGTGCTGGCATTCCGTATCAGGTAGTGGGTGGACTGCGCTTTTACGATCGCCAGGAGATCAAAGATGCCCTGGCCTACCTGCGCTTGCTGGTGAACCCGCGCGATACGTTAAGTTTGCGGCGCATCATCAATGTGCCACGGCGTGGCATTGGCCAGACAACGTGGAGCAAAATTGAAGCCCTGGCCGCCGAACGGGGTGTGTCTGGCCTGGAAGCCCTGGAGTTGGCACTGGCCACTGATCTGGCAAATAAAGGGACACTGGGCAAATTACGGGCGTTTCACGAGCTCTTGTGCGGCCTCAGGAACGATGCCCCGCACATGGGGGTGGCGGATATCACCCGGGAGGTGCTGAGGCGTACAGGATACGACGCGCAGCTCAAGATGGAACGCACGCCAGAGGCGCAAACCCGGTTGGAAAACCTAAGCGAACTGGTGAATGCTGCCGATGAGTTCGACCGTCATATGCCTGGGGCAAGCCTCCAGGAGTTTCTGGAGCATACCGCTCTGATTTCTGACCAGGATAGCCTGGCGGATGACAGTGGGACGGTAGTGCTGATGACACTGCACGCCTCAAAGGGTCTGGAATTTCCGGTGGTATTCATTGCTGGTATGGAGAATGGTCTGTTTCCCCACAGTCGCTCGTTCGATGAGCCGGCGCAGATGGAAGAGGAACGCCGTTTGTGCTACGTTGGTATGACACGAGCTGAGACACGGCTGTTTCTCACCAGCGCGGCACGGCGGCGCATCTATGGGGTGGAGCAGAGCCATACACCGTCGTTGTTCCTGGTCGATATTCCGTCCGTGTGTATCCAGGATTATTCGGCGCAGCCTGTGCTCACCGCCGCACGCCAGCCGTGGTCAACGATTACACCAGAGGTAGCCTCGGCGCGATCAGTGACCACGTCAGCAATGCTCTGCAGTGCAGCAGCCTCGGCGCCAACCTATGCCGTCGGGACCCGGGTCTTCCATCAGCATTTTGGCCGTGGGGTGGTGCAGAAACGCGAGGGAGACGGCGAACAACTCAAACTCACGGTGCACTTTCGCGACCATGGCCTCAAGAAGCTGCTGGCCAAGTACGCACCGATGCAGCCGCTCTCCTGAGGCCTAAGGGGGAGAGGGAGAGATGTTGATCTCTGATGCGCAGGTGGAACATGTCGCTCGCCTGGCCCGCCTGGCGCTGAGCGCGGAGGAAAAACAGCGCTTTACCGAGCAGTTGAACGCGATTTTGAGCTATATGGAGCAACTCAACGAGGTGCCTACAGAGGGTGTGGAACCAACAGCGCATGTGCTTGATCTCGTCAATGTCCTGCGGGACGATACCGTACATCAAACGCTCGATGCTGACACCGCCCTGGCCAATGCGCCGGAGACGGCCCACCACTTTTTTGTCGTGCCCCGGATTGTTGAGTAATCCCCTATGCAACTCGCTGGTTTGACGATCCATGCCTTACACGACAAGCTCATGAGTGGTGAGGTGAGTGCTATGGCCCTGACCGAGGCGGTGCTCACGCGCCTGGCAGCCGTGGAGGAGCGTGTCCACGCCTACATTACCGTGACGCCGGAACTGGCGCGGCAGCAAGCCGCCGCCGCAGACGAGGCGTTTGCGTGTGGGGAGATACACTCACCCCTGCAAGGCATCCCGCTGGCCATCAAGGACAATATCTGTACCCACGGGGTGCGTACCACCTGTGCCTCGCGTATCCTGGCCAATTTTATCCCGCCCTACGATGCCACGGTGATCCAGCGCCTGCGCAGCGCCGGGGCGGTCTTCGTCGGCAAGGCCAACATGGACGAATTCGCCATGGGCTCCTCGACAGAAAATTCCGCCTTTGGACCCACGCGTAATCCCTGGGGTGATCTGAGCTATGTTCCTGGTGGCTCAAGCGGTGGGTCAGCTGCAGCGGTCGCTGCCGATGCCTGCATCGCCGCGCTGGGCTCGGATACAGGCGGCTCCATTCGTTTACCAGCTGCTATGACGGGAGTCGTTGGGATGAAGCCGACGTATGGTCGGGTGTCGCGTTTTGGTTTAGTAGCCTTCGCTTCCTCCCTTGACCAGATTGGGCCACTGACCAAGGACGTACGCGATGCCGCGCTCCTCCTGCAAGCGATTGCCGGACACGACACGCATGATTCGACCTCTGGGAATGTGCCGGCGCCGGATTATAGTCAGGGGCTCGATCGGGGTGTGCGGAAGCTCAAACTCGGGGTCCCACGTGAGTATTTCGTCGCTGGGATGGAGGCGGAAGTCGAGCAGGCGGTACGCGCTGGCACCGAGACCTTGCGGGGACTCGGTGCTGAGTTGGTCGATGTGTCGCTGCCACATACGCGCTATGCCGTAGCGATCTATTACATTCTCGCCAATGCCGAAGCGAGTTCGAATCTGGCGCGCTACGACGGGGTGCGCTATGGAGTACGCACAACGCAGGCGACGCACCTGCTCGACATGTACATGCGCACGCGCGCTGAGGGGTTTGGCCCAGAAGTGAAACGGCGTATTATGCTAGGCACCTATGCCTTGAGTGCCGGCTATTACGATGCTTACTACAAAAAAGCGCAGCAGCTCCGCACCCTCTTCCGGCAGGATTTTCAACAGGCCTTTACGCAGTGCGATGCCCTGCTGGCCCCCGTCTCGCCCACGGCGGCGTTTCGCCTCGGAGAGCGCCTTGATGATCCGCTCCAGATGTACCTCGCCGATGTGTTCACCATTCCGGTCAACCTGGCTGGTTTGCCAGCCATGTCCATTCCCTGTGGGTTCACGGGTCAGCAGCTCCCCATTGGCCTGCAGCTGATCGCCCCACCGTTTCGTGAAACGACACTCTTGCAGGTCGCTGCAGCGTTTGAAGCAGCCACTGACTTTCATACGCGTAAGCCGCCGTTGTCCATGGGCTGTGACGCATGAGCAGGTGCACCTTCACAATCCTCAGCTGTCTCATGCTCTGGCTGGGTCACACCACACCGACGCTGGGCTGGGGAACCCTGGCTCATGCAGTGATTGGTCAGTTGGCAGAGGACGAGCTGCTCACCCACCATGCGGCACTGCGCACCCTGCTCACGCGCTTCCGTCACCCCACGCAGTATCAGCACGTGCAGGCGGCACTGCTCGGCATGGATCTGCCGCGCCCAGGGAACGTCTTGCGCGCCTTGGCAAACTGGCCAGACTGGTACAAGCGGCAGCCGGGCATGTTACCCGCTGATGAGCAGCGTCATTATGTTAATCTCCCCTTCACCGCCCGTTATAATCGGGCCCAACACTGCCCAGATGGCATATGCTCTATTGAAACCCTCCTGGCCCAATATACTATACTGGCTGACCGCCGCGCTCCGCTGCCACGACGGGCTGTGGCTCTGGCTTGGGTAGCCCATCTCGTTGGTGACATCCATCAGCCCCTGCATGCGGGGCAACTGCAAGACCGTGGGGGCAATCTCGCCTGTGTGGCGTGGATGGGGGAACCATCACAGCACATCCATAGCGACGGCAAGATCACGTGTAGTGGCGCCAATCTACACGCCGTGTGGGATAGCAAACTGCTAGAAGCCACCACAGGCTTTGTGCATCCCGACCAGGCCCCGGTCCTGGCCCAGCAACTCCGTCCGCTCTGGCGGCGGGTGCAGGCCGCGGAACCACCTCTGACAGCACGCACGTCGGCAGAGTGGCGGGCCATTGTCCAACGCTGGCACAATGAGGCGCAGGCGCTGATTACGCGGGAGCATATATATCCGTTGGATGGTGCGATCGGGCCGGCCTATCGCCAGCGCCACTATCCCACCGTGCGCCTCCAGGTGTTGCGTGCTGCAGTGCGGCTGACTGCCATGCTCCGACGGGCCATATAATGCCTTTGATACGCTGACAGACCAGGGCTAGGAATGGCTCCTACTGCGGGAGAAGCCCCTCACCCCCACCCTCTCCTCAAGGGAGAGGATGGGGAGCAGAGGCAGGCGGGGTTAAATATCGAAATACAACTTGAACTCGTAGGGATGCGGCCGCAGGCGCACAGGATCGATTTCCTTGCCGCGCTTATACTCCAGCCAGGTTTCGATCACATCCTGCGTGAACACATCACCCTTGGTGAGAAATTCGTGGTCACTTTCGAGGGCGTTGAGTGCCCCTTCGAGAGAGCCAGGCACCGAGGGCACCTTGCTTAATTCCGCCGGGCTCAGAGCATAAATATCCTTGTCCAGCGGTTCGCCTGGATCAATACGATTCTCGATGCCGTCGAGCCCGGCCATGAGCATGGCCGCAAAGGCCAGGTAAGCATTGCAGGCCGGATCAGGGAACCGCACCTCGATGCGTTTCGCCTTTGGACTCGGGGAATACATAGGGATACGCACCGCAGCACTACGGTTGCGGCTCGAGTAGGCCAGGTTCACCGGCGCCTCAAACCCAGGTACGAGGCGTTTATACGAATTGGTCGTCGGCGCCACAAAAGCGCACAGCGCCGGAGCGTGTTTGAGAATGCCGCCGATGTAGTGCAGACATGTCTGGCTCACACCAGAGTAGCCATCCCCAGCAAACAGCGGCTGATCGCCCTTCCACAGGCTCTGGTGTGTGTGCATGCCGCTACCGTTGTCGTTGAACAGCGGCTTGGGCATGAAGGTGGCGGTTTTGTTGTGGCGGCGCGCCACCTGTTTGATGATGTATTTGTACCACTGGAGCTTATCGGCCATATGCACTAGGGAGTCGAAACGCATATCGATTTCGGCTTGCCCGGCTGTGGCCACTTCATGGTGATGTGTTTCGACCTGAATCCCCACTTCTTCCATGAGCAGGACCATCTCAGAACGGATGTCTTGCTGGCTATCCATGGGCGGTACAGGAAAATAGCCCTCTTT
Source organism: Candidatus Entotheonellaceae bacterium (assembly GCA_048594805.1). GTDB lineage: Bacteria > Tectomicrobia > Entotheonellia > Entotheonellales > Entotheonellaceae > SXND01. Next base: position 9,289 of record JBMDXC010000741.1, read on the forward strand.
GTAGCGCGGTTTGTAGCCCAGGTTTGGACCTTCGGAGCGCCCGGTGTTCCACTGGCCTTCTGCCGAATCGACAAAGTAGAAGCAAGAATTTTCCGTGCTGTCGTAGCGGATATCGTCAAACACAAAAAATTCTGCTTCCGGACCGAAGTAGGCCACATCGGCAATGCCGCTAGCCTTCAGGAAGGCTTCAGCCTTTTTGGCGATGTTGCGGGGGTCACGGGAGTAATTCTCGCGCGTCACCGGGTCAACAACATCACAGATC
>JBMDXC010000742.1:0-1784 GCA_048594805.1 Candidatus Entotheonellaceae bacterium
GCCATGGGAGCGCGGTGCTGCGTCATGCCTGTCTCCAGGCTGATGGCTTGGCAGCGGAGTGTGACGTCCTCAGCCGGGTCGAGGAGCCATCGCCTAGCGGCCAACCTCGGTATGAACCCACGCTGTGTGTGGGGACGTACAGCATAAGTGCCACGCAGAAGCTGGCGCTCGCCTTTACCGGGTATGTCCTGGGACATCTCCAGTCCAGACCGCCGACGACTGGCCGACTCATTACGATGGATGGCACCTCTCACACCATAAAACTGGACCCGAGTGCCACAGACCTCCTGCCACTCCTGAACGCCCTCCACACGTCGACAACGGAGGCTGCCCCTGAGCCCCCTCCCATCATTTTGAATAAGCATTGTCTGCTCTGCCCCTTTCAGCGCGCGTGCCACGCGCAAGCCGAGCAGGAGGATAACCTCAGCCTCCTTGATGGCGTCACGGCCCGGGTGATGCGCCAGTATGAAAAGAAGGGCATCTTCACCGTCAAACAGCTCTCCTACCTGTTCAAGCCACGCAAACCCAAGAAACGGAGCAGAAAGCCACCCCCGGTCACGCATAAGCTTGCGTTACAAGCCCTGGCGATACGCGAACAAAAAATCTATCTCCAAGAACTGCCGACGGTCTCTCGACAGCCCGTGGAACTGTTTGTGGATATGGAAGGGGTCCCTGACAGGGGGCTCTATTATCTCATTGGTCTATCGGTATGGCAGGGAGACACCATGGAGCACTATGCCTTCTGGGCGAACACGGACCAAGATGAGCATCACATGTGGCAACAGTTCGTGGACAAGGTGACGCCCTATCTTGACGCACCGATTTATCATTACGGCAGTTACGAGCCCCGCGCCTTCGCGACACTGGCAAAACGCTACCAGATCGATGCCAAGCACATCATCAAGCGTTTGGTCAATATCAATAGATACATATACGGGAAAGTCTATTTCCCTGTTCGATCCAATCGGTTGAAGGAGATAGGCAATTTCATAGGAGCGACATGGACATCGCCCCAGGCCTCCGGCTTACAAAGCCTCGTATGGCGGCATCATTGGGAGCACACACAAGAGGCGACATACCGAGACATGCTGGTGACGTACAACAGGGAAGATTGCCACGTACTGAAGTTGCTCGTTGATGAACTCGCGAGCATGCAACACTCTGGGGGTGTGTTGTCCAGTGTGCAGGATGCGAACAAGCCTAACCAACCAGTCTCTGAGGCCGGGCAGCAAGTCCACAGCCAGTTTAAAGAGATTCTCCAATTTGCGCATTTTGGGTATGATGACAAAAAGATCAGTTTTCGACGGGAGGCGCATGAAGCACGTCAACCAGAGACATCAGCAGTACCAAGACGGCACTATGACCATTTAAATCGGGTAAGAGCTGAAGTCAGGCGGAGGGCAAAGAAGATCGTTGCCATTCCAGCAGATGAGGTCTGTCCTCAATGTGCCTATACACCCCTCATACCGACGACGGCAATATCGCGAAGATATATTATTGAGCTTGTCTCAAGGCGCAATGGGCTCAAGAAGACGATCATACAATACGCAGGAACCCAAGGGCATTGCCGAAAATGCCAAAGGAATTATGCTCCGGCCCGCATCCGTCACTATCCGCGGAATAGAATATATGGGCATGGATTTGGAGCGTGGGTGGTCTACTAAAGAGTAGCCCTACGTCTACCATACGAAAGCATCATAGAATCGTTGTCAGAGCAATTCAGTGAGCACATCTCAACCGCTCGGCTCATTGACTTTCTGAAGCAGTATGCGGCTTATTATGCT
>JBMDXC010000743.1:0-2718 GCA_048594805.1 Candidatus Entotheonellaceae bacterium
CTGCACGGTCAGTGTCGTACTCCAGCAGGAAAGTGTCAACCGCCATCTCGGCAAACAACCGCTCGGCTATGGGTGCATAACCGCCCTGCGCATACCAGCGACTACGGCTGTTACCACGGCAGATGTGCAGGCCCAGAGTGACGTCAGCGCGAGCCAACCCTGCGATACAGGCATTATCAGTCGCAATCGATTGGGCGCAGAGTTGATCTGGATCAACCCCACTGGTGCGGAGTTGCTCCCGGGTGGTGGCGTCGAGGTAGTAAGCGTAGAACGGGGCGTCCAGCAGCACATAGGCCACACCTTCGGCGAGTAACGCCTCTATCTCGCGACGGATAATGCCCGCAATCTCGTGTAGCAGCGCCTTGTGGGTGGGATAGACACGCCCGGTCACTCCGGGCTTGTAGCTGGCAATCACATAGTTTGATGGGCACGGCACGGTCATCTTGATCGGACCGGGTGTGTGTACCTTGAGGAAGGCGACCTCATGCGCTGTGAGTCGCCGTGTCTGCCACAGTCGGACACCAACTACCCGGGCCGTGCTCGCCTCGGTGCCGCCGCTTGGGCCATGCCATTCCAGGAACACGTGGTCGGGCACAAAGCCCTTGACGGCGTCGGCCAGGTCGGTGAGCCAGGAGCCACGGCGATACTCGCCATCAGTAAAAATTCCCAGACCAACATCGCGTTGCAGCTGAATCGCCTCCAGCACTGCACGGTCCTCTGCCTGGCGTAGTGCATCGAGATCGAGCCACCCCTCGGCATAGGCCGCACGCGCCTCCAAAAGCCCGGCTGGTCGTAATAAACTCCCCACATGGTCTGCCCGATAGCACATTGCTATAGCCGCCCTCCCCTTCTACGAAAACTTCGCATGTCTCGAGGTCTGCGCCCAGGCTTCCTGATGCCCAGACTATATTGTCTGCTGGCACAGCATAACACCTGCTTGGCAGGGAGACAGGATGCCGGTAGAATGCGGCAATGTCAATATTCTGTGTGCTACGCCGGCCTTTCCGCTAGGCAAAGAGAGATGCCCTATGACTGCTACATCTGCATCGGCTATTGACTGGCACGCCTGGCTCCAGCGCTGGGATGCCCAGCAGACCGGCTCTTACACGACCGCGAGGCACGCTTCAACGCCATGTTCGACGTGCTGGAGAGTATCATGCCTGCCGAGTTTGTCGCCCTTGATCTAGCGTGTGGGCCAGGAGCGATCAGCCAGCGTCTGCTGCAGCGCTTTCCGCAGGCGCGCTGTATCGCCGTTGACCTTGATCCTTTCCTGCTCACCATCGGCCGGCAGACCCTGGGTGATATGGGCGGTCGTTTGCGTTGGGTCGAGGTGGACCTGAATACGCCGGCCTGGATCGAGGCGCTGGGTGTCACCCAGGTAGACGCCGTGTTGAGCACCACCGCGTTGCACTGGCTGCGCAACGATGTCCTGGTGCGCGTCTATCACCAGCTCGGACAGCTGCTGCGTCCTGGCGGGGTCTTCCTCAATGGCGACCATATGAAATTTGCGACGCACCTGGAGACTTTCAACCAGATCGCGGCGACGCTGAAGGCGAAAAGGTATGAGGAGGCATTCACCCAGCAGGGCATTGAAGACTGGGAGCAATGGTGGACAGCGGCCCAGGCCGAGCCCGCTTTTGCTGAGTTACTTGCTGAACGTGAGCGGCGCTTTGCGCAGCGGGCTCGCGATTGGGTCAGGGCAGGGTACGATTTTCACAAAAGTGCCTTATACGAGGCGGGGTTCCGCGAAGTCGACACCGTTTGGCAATACCTTGACAATCGCGTGCTCATGGCAGTGCAGTAACGCTCAAGACGGTGAGAACATCGCCCCAGCTGTACGCAGCTTGTCAGCTCAGGGTGCCCACGCGCTGAGAAACTCCACGCGGTTCTGCATGTCTTCCGCTGTGAGATGCGCTATCAGGTGCAATAAGCGACGCATCGGTCCACCCACGCCATACTGTTGCTGCAGGGCAAGAACGATGCCGGCATGAGATTTGTTCTGCTCCATGTAGCTCGTATGGAGTCGATAGAAATCCCCCACGTTAAAACTATACGACACACGGCCCTGTGCCGTGGCGAAGTTGAGGTGGTCCTCGTCCGAACGCTCGATTCTCTGAGCTTCCAGTGCTGTCAATACGTCGATGCCGCGCGCCGGTAGAGCGTTGACCAGGGCGTGCTGCATCGAATCTTCGTCAAAGTAGAGGCGGATCGTCACGGCGTGTTCTGGTGAAGATTATGCTGCTTTGCCAGGCGCTCTGCTGTGGCAGCTTCCGCAGTGATATCCGCTTCGATTTCTTCTCGATTGGCGTGGTAGTATGTCAGAGCTGCATATATGTGTGCCAATGACAGGTGAGGAAGCTCTGTGATGATTTCTTCTGGAGTCAGACCCTGTTTGTACCATCCAACAATACGCCGTACTGTCACCCCCGTCCCGGCCACGCGCGGACGGCCGCCACGGATATCATCCGAACGCACAATCAATGATCCAATGTCAGTGACGGTTGTCATGATTACATCCCATCCAGTTGTACTACGATTATATTTTCCCGTGACCTTCCCAGAGTAACATGGTGCGCGCACGGCGGCTAAGTCCAGCACTTGCCAGCGGCCTATCTCCCACACATATTGCCCTGCTTACTTCTTGACCCACTGCCCCGATAGACTCCGGACGAAGTTCCCGGGCCTGGTATTGTCGATGGCAGTTTTGCCAGCGAGCAT
>JBMDXC010000744.1:0-5064 GCA_048594805.1 Candidatus Entotheonellaceae bacterium
TGCCCCTGACCCAGGAAGTGGCCAGAGCCAAGCTCGCCGTCGAGCGCGCCCTGGCAGGGCAGGCGGTGAGTGTCATTTCCAGTGGGGATGCCGGCATCTATGGCATGGCCAGTCTGGTCCTGGAGGTTTTGGAGCGCCACCAGGATAACACGGTGCTTCCAGACGTAGTGGTCATCCCCGGAGTCTCCGCGGTGAATGCCTGTGCTGCCCTGCTCGGGGCGCCCATCGCTCACGATTTTGCGGTGCTCAGCCTGAGTGATCTGTTGACGCCATGGACGGTCATCGAAAAGCGCCTAGCCGCCGCGGCCGAGGCGGATTTCGTCATGGTCCTGCTGAATCCCAAGAGCGCCAGGCGACAGTGGCAGTTTGCGCGGGCCTGTGCTCTGCTTGGCCAGTACCGTACGCCGGAGACGCCGGTGGGGCTGGTGCGGAATGCCTATCGTCCGGATCAAACCGTGGTGCTTACGACGGTGTCCGGTCTGGCGCATGCCGCTGTTGATATGCTTACCACCGTGATTGTCGGGAATTCGCGGACGCGGTGTTTTCAGGCCCGCCTCATCACCCCCAGGGGGTACCTGTGCTAGAACGCTGTGATGCTGACCGCCAGGAGTTTAGCCCTGAGGAAAAGCGCGGCCTGTATCGCGCCATTTTCGAGCGCCGTGACGTCCGCTCACAGTTCAGGCCCGATCCTATCCCCTCGGCGATTCTGAGTCGAGTGCTTGCGGCAGCGCATCACGCCCCCTCCGTAGGCTTCATGCAGCCGTGGGATTTTATCGTCATTGACGACTCGGCGATCCGTACTGCCGTGCAGCAGATGTTTACGCGTGAAAACGCCCGTGCTGCCACCAACTATACGGGTGAGCAGGCGATGCTGTACCGCTCGATGAAGCTCGAAGGTATCCTCGACAGCCCGCTCAACCTGTGCGTCACCTGCGACCGCACGCGCGGTGGCCCCCATGTTCTGGGCCGCAACACCATCATCGAGACCGATCTGTTCAGCGTCTGTCTAGCCGTCCAAAATCTCTGGTTGGCGGCCCGCGCTGAAAACCTTGGGGTGGGCTGGGTGAGTATTCTGGATCCTGTGGAGTTGGCGCAGCTCCTCGGTCTGCCGGCGCACGTGCATCCCGTGGCGTATCTATGCCTGGGCTATGTGCGTGAGTTTTTACCAGAGCCTGAGCTCCAGCAGAAAGGCTGGCGCGCGCGTGTCCCTCTGGAGACGCTCGTGCATCATAATCGCTGGGGCACGGCCATGCCAGACTGCGCCTGGCTGGGGGCGCACCCTTATGACAAATGGCAACCTTCCTCTAAGGAGGAGTCTATGAGCACAGCTACCCCAACAAAACTGCTGAGGCAGGAGACCATTGAACAACTCGATGGCACGACGACAGTCCTGAGTTACTTTGAGCCTGCGGACGAGACGATGCGCGCCCTGGTCCAGGATCTATTCGAGCATAACTGGCAGCGTATCGTCGTTGGACCGTGCATCCAGGGAGCTGTCTTTGAGGTATGTTTTCAGCAACCCCCTAAGCTCAGTTACCTCGACGGCTATCTGACCGTGAACCTGGGTCCCTGGCACTTTCATCTCTGTGTTGGGACGCACACCGGGACATCGTCAGAAGAATTACGACGCAATCGTCCAGTTGCCAAGATCGCGTTTTTTGAAGACCGCGGGCGCGGCTGTGCCGGTGGACAGAGCTGGGGCCTGCGTATGTGGAATGGTTTCGGTGAACAGATGACCACGGTGTTTTTGCCGAACCCGTTCCTCTCCGACGACCAGAAGATCCTCAGAGAACCACAGTGGGAGCGTCTGCGCCTGTGGTACGAGCTGCGCGAAAAATATCTCGGCGAGCCGATGCCGCCGGCGTTGAAACCCGCCGATGCGCCGGACGAGAACCCGTTCCTGCACGGCCATGATGCCTGAGTACCGTGCGCAGTCAATACGCCGCGGGTTTGATACACGGGAAACGCGCCTGGGTACTGCGTACGACCAGGTACCCCCGCCAGTATGGCGGTGGCCTATGGCGTCTCGGATTGGCATTGACAGAGCGAGAGTACATCCCGTAGTATTGTGCCCCAATAACTTTAGACGATGAAAGTCAGGGTGCCACAGGGGATACCTGTGACCAGGGAAGCTGGTGCAAGACCAGCGCTGCCCCGCAACTGTAAGCGGAACGAAATCTGCGGAGACCACTGAGGCTAGCGAGCCTTGGGAAGGCGCAGAGAGTAGGAGCCTGCCGCAAGCCAGGAAACCTGCTGACTTTCTTGCCGATAAAACCTTCGAGGGGAAGGTGGTCAGGCTCCTGGAGTGACCCCAATCGCCCAAGGTTGGGGTTTTTTTATGCCTACCGCTACAGGCCGACCCCTTGACATGGTCAGTGATAGCAGAAAGGAAGAGGGCATGCCATCGCAGCACTCTTGTCCTGTCCACATCTATGCTAGCGTGCTCTGGCTGACCATCGTCTGGGGACTGGTGGGTGTGCCATCGCATGGCCTTGCCCAATCCTCTCCTGGCGCCGCGGCACCACTCCAGCTTGCCCCTGTGGAGGTCCGCAGCCAGCGTCTCGGAGCGGAGCAGGTTGTACGTGAGACGTCAACGTTCGCCACGACCATTGACACTACGGAGGCCACGGCCAAAGTCGAGAGCGTTGCCGATGTGCTGAGCGAGAGCGTTGGGGTGCAGGTGCGCCGCTTTGGTGGCCTTGGGGCCTTTTCGACGGTCTCCATTCGGGGCTCGACGCCCAACCAGGTCGAGGTCTACCTGGATAATGTCCGGCTCAATAGCGCCAATGCTGGTCTCGTTGACCTCGGCAGCGTGCCCCTGGATAACGTCGAACATATCGAAACCTATCGTGGCTTTGCGCCCTTGCACCTCGGGGCCGGGAGCATTGGCGGTGCGATTAATCTCGTGACGCGACCTGCGGCAGGTACGACCACGAACAGTGCCAGTGTTTCGTATGGCTCATTTGATACGCGCAAGGTCACCCTGTACCGCTCGCAGGGCTTCGACAAGGTGGGCTATGTGGTCCTCTTCAATTACATGGAAAGTCTCGGGAATTTTACATTTCTTGATGATAATGGGACCCCCTTGAACCTGCTGGACGATGAGGTTGTCAGGCGTCGGAACAACGGGTTTCGTGCCTTTAACGGCAACGCCAAAGGCGAAGCCATCCTCGGCGGCTGGCAATTCACCCTGTCCAATGACATCTATACCAAGGATCAGGGAGTACCTGGGCAATCGAGCAACCAGTCTGAGAGCGCCAGTCTTAATGTTTGGCGCGATGTCGCGACCCTGCGTGCCGAAAAGAAGCGCTTCCCCTGGTCCTCTACGGACGTGGCCGTGCAGCTCGCGTATACGTTCGACCGGGAGCATTTTACCGATCCGCAAGGTGAAATAGGGGTGGGCGCACAGGATGCGCGTAATACCACCAACACATATAGTGCTAACAGCCTGCTGACCTGGTATCTGGAGCGCTGGCGGCAGACCCTTGGGCTCTTACTCGAAGGGCGTTATGAGACCTTCCGCAGTGTGGATCTGCTCCCTGAAATGCGTGGTTTACCTGCCAGTGAGGGACCTTTCCAGCAGCGCAGCACTTTCATTGCGGCACTCCAGGATGAGCTGCGTCTCTGGCAAGACCGACTGTCGCTGCGCCCTTTGCTGCGCTACCAACTGGTACACAGTGATTTTGGGGCTGATCCAACGTTTGGTGTGCGCCGTCTCAGTACGGCGCGGGATGCCCAGGAGGACTCCGTGAGTCCGAGTCTGGGGGTGAAATATACGCTCACGTCATGGCTCGATCTCAAAGGCAATATCGGGCAGTTTACGCGCGTGCCGACCCTCTTCGAGCTGTTTGGCGACCGTGGCACCACCCTGGGCAATCCTGAGCTGAAGTCAGAACGCAGTACAAATGGGGATATCGGTTTCGTGTTTGAGTACTCAGAGTTGGGTCTCCTGAACCGCCTGTATCTTGAGTACGCCTATTTCGCCAGTAAGGCCGATGATCTCATTGTCTTTGTACAAAGATCGCAGAATACCGCGCGCGCCGAGAATATCGGCAGCGCGAACATTAGCGGCCATGAGGTGAGCTGGAGTGCGACCGCCTGGCAGCACCTGCGGCTGTTTGGGAACTACACCTACCAACAGACGGAGGATACCAGCGATACCTTTACGCGTGGGAACAAGCTCCCCGGGCGCCCCCAGCATGAACTGCATCAAGGGCTTGAGCTTTTTGTTCCTCAGGGCAAATTGGTCTATGAGCTGGACTATATCGCGCAGAATTTTCTCGATCGTGCCAATGTGTTAGTGATTGACAGCCGTCTCCTCCACAACCTGAGTCTGAGCGTCTTGCCGTTGGGAAAGCGTCTGAAATTGACATTCGAGGCGAAAAATATTACCGACAATCGGATTGAGGATTTTCGAGGGTTTCCACTGCCCGGACGGGCATTCTTTGGGACCATTGAGGGGAAATTTTAACACCTGAGCGTAAAGCGAGAACGAAGGGAGGAAGAGATGAGCTGGAGAGTGGGTATCCTAATGCTACTGCTGCTGCCATTGTCCCTACTGGGTTGCGGTGATGATGGTGGGGACAGTGGGCCGACGAGTAGCGGTAGTGGCACCCAGTTTGCCGCAGCGACCGCGAATGATCTCGCCAATCGCGCCTTTACCTTTCCCTCTGGCCTCAGTCAAACCTTCGCCATCCGCTTTGGCTTGCCCCCGGGCCAGGCGTTTACGCTGCAATTTGGGACATTCACCGGCGCCACGGCCCCCCTCACCCTGGAGTCAGGGGGCCAGACAGCCACAGGGACCGTCACCCTGGGGTCGTGCACCGTGCGCTTCGACCAGAGTAGCTTCCGGACCGGTCAGGGGCCCCAGGCCGGCACCCAGGTGGTAGCAGATCCCTGTGAAATCGAGGTGAATCTCCGCTTCCTCAGGCTCACCGATCCCGCCTCGCAGGAGCGCGTCACCTCCACCGCGGCCACGTCCCTCACCCGGCCCAATACGGCGTTTGTGCTCACGACCGATTTCACCACCGGCTCGTATTCCGTGGTCGATCTCGCCACGCGGAG
>JBMDXC010000745.1:0-3880 GCA_048594805.1 Candidatus Entotheonellaceae bacterium
CAAAGAAGTACAGCCGATAGGGCGCCTCAGCCACTGCGTCGACATACACCGCTACCCCGCCAACCATGGAGCTTAGGAAGGCGTTGAGGCGCTCGTCCACCGCCGCGTAGAGCGGGTGGCCAGGCCCCATAAGTACGGCGTCGAGATGCTGGTCGCGTTCCAGGTGCTCCTTGTGGAAGGTCATTTTGCGATATGTGGTCTCTGGCTTTCCGAGCCGACGTACCGCCTGCAGGCGATCAGAGCGCAGATCAGCAAGCACGTGCTCGATCCGCCAGAGCCCATCGGCTCTTGGGTCGACCTTCAGACCAACCCCCTGGCTTGCCTTCAGAAAATAGTCCTCAACGTAGCGCGGCATGAGGCGGCGTTCTTCTGCTTCCGCGTTGGCCTCCTGAAAGCTGGAGAAATCTACATTCCCTCGTGCGAGGGCAACCCCGGTGGCCTGCTCATACTGTTGCAGCTTCACGGGATCAATACGCGCAATCTGATCGAGGTAATCTTCCAGCCGTCGAGGGTCGAACGCGGCCTCACGGAGCATGTCTGGGAGGTTGACGTCATTCAGTGACAGCACTTCGCCGATTACGTCGAAAACCCGGTCCGCAAGTACCGTGCGCATCTGCTCAAGCTTTTGGAGCAAACGCGCCAAAATGCGTCCCTCAACGATCGGTTGCCCCTCTTCAGAGTCGCTGGCCACGAAGTTAAAGGCATGGACATCGCGTTCCTGCCCGATGCGGTGGATACGGCCAAGCCGCTGCTCCAGGCGAGTCGGATTCCAGGGCAAGTCGTAGTTGATCATCAAGTGGCAGAACTGCAGGTTAATCCCCTCGCCAGCGGCTTCAGTCGCGACACAAATTTGCCGTTCCGTGCGGAAGAGTTCCTGGGCACGCTTGCGCTCATGGGGGTTCATGCCTCCGTGAATCTGGCAGGTCGTATATCCCCACTGCTCCAGGTGGGTACAGAGATAGTGCAGCGTGTCGCGGTGCTCGGTGAAGAGCAAGAGCTTGCCACGGCCGTCGCTCAGCTCGCGGAAGTCCGCCCGGTCAAGGCATGCCCGCAGGGTGGCAAGCTTCGAATCAGTCGCATGGTCGCGGACACGTCGCGCCTGGCCCAGGAGATCTTGGAGCGCGGCAATTTCAGTACGCATCTGCTCTAACTCGACGGCCGTCGTGTAGTCGTCTGTAAGCCGGTCGCGGTCGCCGTCGTCGAGATCGTCTTCCTCCTGCTCGATATCGGGAAGACGCTGTTGCAGCTGGGCGAGACGGCGAGCACGTTGTGCCGGCGGAAGTGCCTCTAGTTCGTGCACCAGCGCCTCCTGCCGTTCCAGGCGTCTGCGGATCGACTCATAGATGGCCATCGTAGAACTGGCAAGTCGTCGCTGGAAGACGGTCCGAGCCAGGGCAACGCTGGCCTGTCTGCGTCCACTCGCCTGTGGGAGAAAGGCATTGATGTAGGCCGTCACAGCCTTATAGAGGTCGTACTCCTCCCGGTTGAGCTGGAAGGTCACTGTGTGTGCATGGCGGTCAGGGAACAGCCGTCGCCCTCGGAGATCCCGCAAGTCTTCCTTGAGACGCCGCAGCGCCCATGGGCAGTCGGGTCCCAAACGGAGGATATCCCGCCGGATCTCCGTCGCCTTGTACCCCACCCGATGTGGTTCAGGAAAGAGATCAGGATCAAGAAGACGCACGAAGTGTGCAAAACGGTCATCGTCGCCGTGGTGTGGAGTCGCCGTGAGGAGGAGGACATGATCGGCATCATAGGTCAGGCGTTCGGCCACCTGATAGCGTTTAGTTTTCTCCGGCTCATCGCTTCGTCCAGCGGTATGTTTGGTGTAAGCACTACACTTGTGCGCCTCATCAATAATGACGAGGTCCCACCGCTCGTGCCACACGCGCTCACGCACGTCGTCTTGCTTGGCGTAGTCGAGCGACGCAATCACCTGAGTGGCGCGTTGCCAGGGATTAATGAGCTGCTGCTGGTCCACAGCGGAAAAGATGATGTCGAACGGCTCGCCAAACCACCGCAGGAGTTCGTCTTGCCATTGGATAGTCAGCGGCGCTGGGCAGAGGATGAGCACGCGCTCAATGGCCTCGCGCAGCTTCATTTCCTTGAGAAGCAACCCCGCCATGATCGTCTTCCCAGCCCCTGGATCGTCCGCGAGCAAGAAACGGAGGCGTGGCTGCGGCAGCATCCGGAGGTAGACGGCCTCAATCTGATGCGGGAGCGTCCGAATACCGGACAGACTCACAGCAAAATGGCGGTCGTGGGTATAGGCGAGGCGGATACGAGCTGATTCTACCAGCAGGCGGATTTGCTCCGCATCGACCGGGATGATAGTAGGGGACGCATCAACTCGATGCCCGAGGAGGGTATCGGCTTCCTCTGGCGAGAGAATAGTTTCGTCGGGACTACCATTGGACAAACGAACTCGGCATTCATAGCCACTACCGAGGGGGCGTACAGCTTCGAGTACGACTGGCTCAGCAAAGTGGCCGGGAAGCGTGATTCGTTGGCCGAGGGGAAAGTGGTTGTCAGTCATCCAGTGGCCCACTCCTTAGGCACACACGCGGCTTGTCATCCTTGTGACGTGGTGGCCACTCATGCCCACAACGACAGCGGCACTCACCTAACTTTACCATGCCAAGCTTCTTCTCCTCTTGCCTCACTCCGATCTCCTATAAGGAGCTACTAAAAGGATATACCTAAGTAGTACTGAGTCGCCAATAAAAACATTATACATTCTTAGCATAAGAAGTACCTAGATAGGTTGAGGAGGAAAGATCTTTTGAGCGGAGCAGAAACCACCGAGGTATCTGTTGGCCTGGGAGATTATTCCGCCTCGCACTTTGAGGGTTCTGCTTATACACAACTTGTCCTTCAGTGGTGCCGAGAATAACTCTTCCCGGTATCACCCTCCACGGTTTTGCCTCTCGACACGTAGCAGCGTAGTTCCAAATGAGTACCTAAAGTACTGTTATCAGATCCAAGGCTTCCAGGAGCTTTCTCGCTGCGCCAGCCATGCCTCCCCAACTCCGCTCTGCGTCGTCTTCTCCGGCATGTCTCGCTCCGCTCGTCACTTGCTGGGGTCTGAACTCGCACAGCGGAAGCCGAGGTAGACGATGCGGGCGCCGGGGGTGGAGCTGCCGCGACACGCCGACTGGCAGTTCCTGGCGTCGTGCATCCAGCTACCGCCTCGGATGACCCGGAGCTCGCCTGATGAGGGACCTCGCGGATTGGTCACCGGCTCCGGAGCATACGCCCCGTACCAATCCTGCACCCATTCCCAGACGTTCCTGTGCATGTCATAGAGTCCCCAGGCGTTTGGCTTACGCTGTCCCACCGGAGGCGTCTGAGGCGTCTGTTGGCTGGAATTGTCGCTATACCAGGCATACTCATCCAACTGACGGGGGTCGTCACCGAAGCTATAAGCAGTCGTAGAACCAGCACGGGCGGCATATTCCCACTCTGCCTCCGTGGGGAGGCGGTATATCGCGTCACCCTCTTTTGTATTGAGTCTCCAGATAAACTCCTGCACATCATCCCAGGAGACCTGCTCCACAGGGCGGTTTCGATCGCCTGTGAAATGACTCGGATTCGTCCCCATCACCGCTTCCCACTGAGCCTGCGTGACCGGGTACTTGCCCAGATAAAACGGCTGGCTGATGGTCACCTGGCGGGCGGGCTTTTCGTCACTGAACCTTTGTCTATCAGCATCTGGGGACCCCGTCATAAACGTCCCAGCGGGAATCCGCACAAACTCCATGCCGATGCTATTGGTAAAGGTGGGGAGTTTGCGTTTGGCTAACTCGGCATGGATGGCGCAAACAATACGATCAAATCCGTTGGGCTCGAAGAGGTTGACCCATTGATAGCGTTGGAAGGCTAT
>JBMDXC010000746.1:0-5573 GCA_048594805.1 Candidatus Entotheonellaceae bacterium
GGACTGTGCGCATCTGGCGGGTGGTGGACGGGAGGCTCCTCTATACCGTGACTGATCCGACGCTTCAAGGCCGTCCTCGAGTCAGTCTAGCACTCGCGCACCATCTGAAACCCACGTGGTGGGTGAACGACCTCGTGTTCACTCCAGATGGACGAACGTTCGTGACGGCATCGGGTGGGGCGACTGTGCGCCTGTGGCGAGTGCCGGACGGAACGCCATTACGTACCCTCATTGGACACGATGCTCAGGTGCAGTCCGGGGCGAGTGCAGCGACGGGAGTGGGCCTCGGATCACAAGCGCCACTAATGGGAGGCGTGACCTGTACGGCAATTTCGCCCGACGGCGACCTACTTGCCTCAGGGGCGGATGATTATACAGTGCGGCTGTGGCACATGGCCGATGGGGCGCTCTGGCATGTCCTGGAGGGACACTCGGCTGGCGTGACCAGCGTGGCGTTCGCCCCAGATGGAGCGACGCTGGCCTCAGGTAGCTGGGACGGCAAAGTCCTGCTGTGGGGGGTGTCGTAGAGGCGCCGTCTGCCAGAGCGCCATCATATGGCGCTTCACGGGTAGCGCGTATGGCTACTGCGCCTCACCTCTTCCAACGTGACGAGCTCATGCCTGTCGAAGATCCAGGGCCGCTCGTGTGAGGACAAGGGCTTGAGCAAACCACGCGCGCTCAATTGCTCGCTATGGTCGTGTTTCAGATGTGCTCTTTGGTCTTACCGCGCTTCACGACCTGGCCGGTGTGACAGCGGGGGCAAAGCCAGGCATGATCCTCTCTGGCATTGTCAAGTTGTTGGGGATGATAGTGTCACCAGGCAACAGCAGGCACTTTCCGGACGCGGTTGCCACCGACCCGACGCTTAGTAACCAATGGTGTTAGTCGCTTACAAACTAAATAGGCCTTATACCAACACTGGTGTTATGAAGTGCAAAGTAGCTGCAACATTTTATAAGTAAAAGGGTTGCAGCAAAGTTCTGCTATTGGCTTGCTGCCTCGGCAGAGGATGAAATCCATCAATGCCACATAGGGTGTAGCCTATGTAGCAGGGTATTTGCGGGGAGGCCATCTCTTGATTTTCCAATAGGCGGCTTTAGCCCGCCCGAAGGGCGCTTGGCCCGTGGTTTCAATCCACCGGCTTTCAGCCGTTATCTCTTTCAGTCGGCGGTGAAGTCCGCCGAAAGCTTTTGAACCCACCAGCTTTCAGCTGGTGGTCGTTTAGTTTACAGCACTTATGGTCACCCCATTGCAAGAGACCCTATTTGTCATGGTTGCCCTCTCGCACCATCACAGCACTACTTTGCCCTTGGTGACAGAGATGTTGGTTTAAGGCCAATTTCATCCGTTTGCCCTCGCGCGACGTCTCGCCCAACTCCGCCGAGCATTTTCTGAGCGCTGGGCAGGGGTGAGTGTGTTGTGCCGCTGGCGTTCAGGTGTTGGCTTGCGGGGCGTAGCATCGATAATGCCAAAGGGTCTCTGAATAAGGGGCGCACAGCCACACGCACAATTCACCGATGCCAGGCGTGGACAGGCTGCGACATGGTAGACAATGCGGCAATGCTCGGGTACGTCTGGTAATGGCGTAGGTGGAGGTCCTACCACATGGACATAGGCTATGCGCTGAAAGCCATGGTCCAATATGCTGAGCACGGGCAAGTTGTCCGCAACCTGCTCGAGGCTCTGCGCCAATTCATCCGCATCCATGGCGGTATCAGATGTCATATTGCCCTCGCTTCAGCTTTGCCAGGATAGCCTTCGCTTGGCTTTGGGTAGAAGGTGTTGCGCCTTTGTATCCAACTCTTCGCAAGGCTCTCTTTTGCGCTGCCGTGACTGGCTGGTCTAAGCCATACTTTTTGATATCAGCCTGGTAGTCGGCTATCTCTTGGCGTGCACGGCTTATGCGTGGCATATCATTTGTCCTGGAGGTCGTGTAGTACCGTGTGCACGCGGCTTTTCTGGGCGCCATGGGCGAGAAATTCGCGTATCACGCCCTCAACCCAACGTCCTATGGGCATGCCTGCAAGCGCTAAGTGCGCCTTTAATTCGCGCTTCAGCGAGCGCGATACCTCAACATTGAGTTGCTCTTTTGCGTCCGCCATTGACATATGCACTGCCCCAGATAGGTTATATTTGTAGTTCTTAGAGATATAGTAACATAGAAACAGAAAAAGATAGGCGAACATTCATGCAAATATGTGGTACAGCGAGATACAGGGTTGGGGAACAAATTGGATATATTTGTACAGAAAGTTCTGGTTATATATAGACTATACTACTAGAGTCTATACTCTCTGTCGATGTATCTCTGAGGAAGGAAAGCAATGCAACGCGCCACCCATACTTACTGTCTTCTCGTTGTAGTTGCATGCCTACTAGCTACTGCGGGCTATGGCATGGCTGCCTCAACCTGCGTGCCACCGCCAGCGAGCGTGATTGCCTGGTGGACAGGCAATACCGATGCCCAAGATATTTCCAGTAACCACGAGCATGCTGTGCTCCAACCTGGGGCACAAGCTGGTGTGCCTGGCTTTGTCGCTGGAGCTTTTTATTTCGATGGCGTTGCTGGGGTAGCGAACACTCCTGTACTCCTCCCCCAACAAGGGACGGTGGAGCTATGGGTGAAGCCAAGCTCCTTATCCACTCTCCACGGACTTCTTGGCACCTTTGGGACTGCTAACGGCAATGACCGATTGTGGATGTCCGCCACGGGACCTGGAGGAGGTCCTGGTGTTGCGCCTCATCGATTCGTGGTCAATCTGGGCAGTTGCTGTGCCAATGATATCGATATACCAACGCCGCTCTTGGTTGACACGTGGACGCATATCGCGCTCACCTTTGATTACCAAGCGAACCAGCATACCCTGTACATTAATGGTCAAGCGGTCGCCATCTCCACGGCAGTGCGGACTATGCCGACACACCCAGTGAGCTTTGGCGCCATCCATTCAGATTTTGGGCAAGCCTTCTTTTTTCCTGGTCTGCTGGATGAGGTGACTGTGTATGATAGGGTCCTAGGCGCGTCCGAGATCCGCGCCATCGTTAATGGCGGGAGTAGAGGCAAATGCGTTCCATTCGGTGGGGCAGTGACGAGGGCTACGCTGGCGAAGGTGGTCTGCCAGAATAAGACAACGCGTCGCTCTACTACCATCCTGCTCCCGCGCGGTGCAACATCGTGGGACTGCACAGCGGCGGGCTTGGTGGTCCGTACGGGCGATAAGCTCGCCGTGACTGTAGAGGGTACAGCCGACTAAAGCATGTGCGCCATAATTGAAGTGGCTCTGTGCAGGCATTGTGTGGTGTCGAGGGGTTTGTTGACTGACGTATCTGTATCGGATTCCTGGACACATGAGGCGGGTATTAATGGACACTAGGGCTGTGCTCACTAAACGGGCGGATACTCTGCAGGAAATAGCAGGGCGATTTCCATGCGCGGTGGTGATTGCCGGATCATGACCTACTGTTGGCGAACCCCCCAGGGCCGAAAATTGTGCCTCGCATATGCCGTTGTTGAAGGGACAGGAACCTGGAGCATCCAACGCAGCAATCGCGGTTGTATCGCGTGGAAGTAGATACCCACGGGCTCACGCCCGTGGCACTTGCTAAGGAAGTTTGCATTTATCTTGAAGGCTGCATGCCCTCAAACTCCCTGTAAGGATGGCATTCACCCACACCTTTATAGGTGTGGTCCTCTGCCATATTTTGATAGAGGTTTGCTCACATGGTGGCCCAGCACGTGCCCCCGGCAAGTGTTCACCGGTGAACGGGTGGACGCACACCGGTTGAGACACGGATGCTATCTCATACTGTGATGCCTGCCCTTGCTACAAACTGCTATAAATTGAGCGATAATAGTTTTCAAACCTCAATTTCACCGCCAAAAAGTTTCCTCACCTGAGGAGACGGAGGACGTGGGGCCCACGACCAGTGGAGAGTACTCTAAGTGAGCCAGGATCGAGAAGTTACTACACTCTGACGTACAAGCACATTCGAGAGTGAATTAAATGACGCTGTAGATCCTATGTAGGAGAGGAGAGCACATACCGGCCGCGGCTGTTAAGCTCCTTCAGCAACCGTATTCTCAAGAAGGAGTGAAGACGATGGCAACACCCGACAAGATCCGCATCGAGCAAGATACGCTTCCCCAGCCCACACTATTCCTGGCCTTTGAACTGGGGCAGGACACGTGGAAACTGGGCTTCACCATCGGCATGGTACAGCAGCCGCGCGAACGGACGATCCCGGCTGGTGCACTCGAAACCTTACAGCAGGAGATCGCACGGGCGAAGCAGCGCTTTGGCTTGCCTGAGGACGCGCGCGTCGTAAGCTGTTACGAGGCGGGCCGCGATGGCTTCTGGCTCCACCGCACCTTGGTCGCGCATGGCGTCCAGAACCACGTCATCGATTCCGCCAGTATTGAGGTCAATCGGCGCCAACGCCGTGCCAAGACGGATCGGCTCGATGTCCGCAAGCTCCTGACGATGCTGCTGCGCCACAGCGCAGGCGAGAAGAAGGTCTGGAGTGTCGTGCGGGTACCCAGCGTGGAGGAGGAAGACCGCCGGCAACTCCACCGCGAAATGCTGACGGCAAAACAGGATCGCACACGGGTCATCAATCGTATCAAAGGCTTGTTAGCAGGTCATGGCGTGCAGCTCGCCCTGGGGGGTGATGTGGACGCCCAGCTTGACCAGGTGCACCAATGGGATGGTTCTCCCCTGCCATCGGCCCTCCTGAGCCGTCTCAAGCGTGCCTGGCAGCAGGTCTGCTTTCTCACCACGCAGATTCAGACGCTGGAGGCCGAGCGGCGGGCCCTCTTACGCCGCCGTGAGGACCCAGTGATCGATCAGGTGCGCCAGCTGTTCACGCTGCGGGGGATTGGCGTGAATAGCGCCTGGCTCTATGTCATGGAATTTTTTGCCTGGCGGGATTTCCAGACGTCCAAGCAGGTGGGCGCATTGGCTGGCCTGACCCCGACGCCCTATCAGAGTGGGCAGTCACGCCGTGAGCTGGGGATCGCTAAAGCGGGCAATCGGCATATTCGGGCGATGGCGATTGAGATCGCCTGGGCCTGGCGCCGCTTCCAGCCTGACAGTGCCCTGTCGCAGTGGTATGAGCGCCGGTTTGGGGCGGGCAGTGCCCGGCTGCGCAAGCTTGGGATTGTGGCCCTCGCTCGTAAGCTCTTGATCGCGCTCTGGCGCTTCTTAAAGACAGGAGTCCTGCCGGAGGGGGCCGTCCTGAAAACGGCGGCGTCGAGTCGATAAGGGCGGAGGTCCCCCCGCTGCTTTGGGGGCACAGACCGGACAGTCCCGCGAGCGCGGCGTCCTCTTGTGCAGAAGGGTTTGTCAGTGTGTTGGTGTGAGCGGCTCGTTATTTAACCGGGTTCGCAAGCCGAACCGTGTTGTAGGGGGGGCCGTTCACCTCTGTGCTTCTCCTACGCCCGTGAGTAGCAACGGAACAGAAAGTTACGCGCCCCCCGTCACCACTCTTCCTCTTCACTACGCTCGTCGAGATTGCGCAGGGGACGCAGTGCGCCGCGAGCCACCGCCTCAGACAACGCAAAGGAGTACCGTCCT
>JBMDXC010000747.1:0-9106 GCA_048594805.1 Candidatus Entotheonellaceae bacterium
AAAATCTTCAGGATATGTCACAAATTCCCCCGAGGTGAGCATGTCGAGAACCGTTGTCATGTCCCCACCACCAATCAATGGGAAGATATCCCATTGCAGGGAAAACATGATGAGCAGCAAAATGCCGAACCAGAAGACCGGCATGGACAGCCCGAGCAGGGCGATAATGCGGACGCTGTAATCAATGAGCGGATTGCGCCGCTTCAGCGCTGACACGATGCCGGTCGGCAGGCCTATCGCTAAGGCAATCGCCATGCTGGCCAAGACCAGGGTAAAGGTGTAGGGGAACATACGCAGGATGTAGTCGGTGACTTGATAGCGCTGACGAAACGACTGCCCAAAATCAAGACGCACCGACTTCCATAAGAATTCGCCATACTGCACTACCACGGGACGATCCAGGCCGAGATCGCGGACGCAGTCCTTGAGCGCATCTCTGGTCGCCTGGTCTCCCATCATGGCCATGCAGGGGTCGCCTGGCAGGACGCGCATAGCAAAAAAGACGATGCTCATGGCCCCGAGGAGCATGGGCACAGCCAGCAACAAGCGTCGCATAACATACTGAAACACCGCCGTCTCCCTGCTCTGGCGAGCCGCGCTTAATCCAGAATTTTCAGCATTTCTGGATAGTTGTATGTATAATGCACCGCAAACTCTCCATACTCAGGATCGAACGGCGCCTGTATGCGCTTAGGATTGCGCGGCTGCAAGTTTGGCACATCCACCACAGGGATCACCACCGCATCACGCACGATCCGCTGCTGGGCCTCGTGATACAGCTTGGCTCGCTTCTCCTGGTCGCGCTCCAGGCGGCCGCGCTCAATGAGGTCATCGATCCCGGTGTAGTGTGAGAAATTGCTCCCCTTGTTGCCCGTGGCCGGGTCGGGGATTTCTTTGGAATGGAAGAACAGCCCGAACCATACATCGCCGTCGGTGATCCGGGTGCCGCCATATAACACGAAGGGATTCAGGTTTTTCCGGATATTTTCGTGATAGGTGGCATGCTCGACGAGTTGGGGCTCAACGTTAATGCCTACCTTCTTGAGCTGCTCCTGCACCAGGGTGAACATTTTGGGATAGAAGAAGGATTTGCTGATGAAGTAGTCCTTGATGGTGAAGCCATTGGGGTGTCCAGCTTCGGCAAGAAGCTTTTTGGCTTTGTCGGGATTGTACTCCGGCATCTCCACTGGTATATGCCCGAAGTAGCCGGGTGGTAGGGGACTCACGCCCAGATTCGCCAACTCCCCAGGATAGAGCGTGTCTTTAATGGCCTGCCGATCAACCGCATAGATAAAAGCCTGACGCACCCGGATATCATCAAAGGGTGGCTTCGTCATGTTAATATAGATGCGTTCCTGGCTGCCAGGGCCGCGTTTGTCGAGCACCGCACCGATTTTTTTGACCTGCTCTACGACATCAGCCGTTTGTGCCTCAACCTGTAAGATATCAAACGTGCCCTTTTCCAGGCCAATCAACTTGGTAGCCTCCTCCGGCACATCAAACCAGTGCACCTCATCGATCTGCGGACGGCCAAAGTAGTATTTATCGTGGGCCTTGAGGATGACTTTTTCTCGGGGCAGGTGCTTGTCAAAATAGAACGGGCCAGTCCCAACAGGGTTCCAGCCGAACTGATCACCAAAGCGCTCAGTGGCTTTTTTGCTCACAATGTACCCGTGCTGATAGCCTACCATGCGCAGCAAAAATATCGGATCATAGGCCTTCAGCGTGATCTGTACAGTGTAAGGGTCAACAACGGTGATCTCCTTGATCACATCCAGATTCTGCGCGAAGAGCATGCCCTTCGTGCGCTTGATCTGGCGCTCGAAGCTAAACTTCACGTCCTCTGCCGTCATCTCCCCCAAGCCCTTGTGGAACTGTACGCCTTTGCGCAGCTTGAACGTCCACACGGTGCCATCGTCTGACGTCGTCCAGCTCTCAGCCAGATCAGGCTCCACTTCCGTGGTCGTCACTTTCCCATCCTTGATGGCAAAGCGCGTCAAACCCCGGTATAGGAAACGGACGATAGCCTGCACCTGGCCAAGCACACTCGTATGCGGATCAAGCGTCTCCGGTTCCTTAGAGGCAAAGTTGAGGATGCGTTTCCTCGCAGCCTCTGCTGGTGCCGGCAGGCACCATACCGCGATGAGGCAAGTAACGAGGAGTGCTGTCCCAAGACGCACCCATATCCTGCTGCGCATAGATTTCCCTCCGTGCGTCGGACTATGGTAAGGCTCAGAAAGATTGTAACTTAGCACGATAGTATGCTGGGTCAGCATAGCCTTTCCGGCTTCGCTCTGTCAAGCTCTTTTCATATATTTGACTCATGGAAATTATGTAGAACATTCATGTTTGTCATGCCAGACAAGGCTCTCACACTGTCCGGGTCGTTGACAAGCACAGCCAGGGCTTTTAGTATGACATGCGCGTCAGCGCTGTGGCTATCTGTTATCGGTTTTTGGGAGGCTTTGTGAGCACGCTTTTGCAGAACTTACATCGGGCCTTGCACCCACGCGCTGTGGCCGTGGTGGGGGCGAGAAAGGTTGACGACTACATGTGGCTACGCAACATGAGCACCTTTACCGGCGGGCCCGTGTATTCGGTGAACATTGATGCCAACGAGATCCCGGGCATTGAAGCCCTGGGATTTACGAATTACGCACGGCTGACGGACATTCCGGGGCCAGTGGATTTCGCGGTAGTCGCAGTGCCGCGCCGGGCTGCCCCTATCGTCCTACGGGACGCCATTACGAAAGGCGTGGCCGGTGTGGCGATGTTCACGGCCGGCTTCGCGGAAACCGCCGAAGAAGAAGGGCGGCAGCTCCAGCAGACGATCACGACCATGGCGCGTGAGGCCAACCTCGCGCTCATCGGTCCGAACTGCATGGGGGTGTATCATCCCAAGCTGGGTATCCGTAACAACGCCGAGCAACCCAGTGGCGTTGCTGGGAACGTCGGTTTCCTGTCCCAGAGCGGTACCCATGCCATTAACTTCAGCCTGTATGGCGCCAGTCAAGGCCTGAAAATTAGCAAGGCCATGAGCTACGGCAATGCGGTGGTCCTCGATAGCCCTGATTTGTTGGAGTACCTCCTGGAGGATGATGAGACAACAGTGATTGGCATGTATATTGAAGGCCCACGGAACGGCAGGCGTCTCTTCGAGGTGATCAAACGTATCCCACCGCATAAACCCTTACTTATCTGGCGGGGCGGACAGACGGCTGCTGGGAGTCGCGCCACCGCCTCGCATACTGCTTCGTTAGCCCAGTCTCGCGAAATCTGGGATGCCCTGTTTCGGCAAACCGGGGCGATCCGTGTTGACGGTCTGGAAGAAATGGTCGATACTATCAAGGCATTGCAATGGCTCAAACCCAGCACTGGCCAGCGCTTTGGCCTCGTCACCATGACTGGTGGGCCGTCCGTCGTCATCACCGATACCTTTGCCCGCGTTGGTCTCGATATTCCTCCGCTGACCGAAGCTTCGTATGAAACCTTTCAAGGGTTTTTTAACATCATTGGTGGGAGCTATAAAAACCCCATTGATATGGGCATGAACTGGGCCGGTGAGAATTTGCACGAGATCATGCGTATCTTGATGGAAGATGTCAATATCGACGCCGTGGTCAACGACCTGCCACTGACGTTCCTCTACCGCCGCATGGCTCGACAGCCGGACTTTAAGGAGCGGCTTTTTTCCACCCTCACCGAGATGCGCGAGCGCTATCCGAAACCCCTGCTGGCAGTGGTCGGCTTCTCGCCTTTTGAAAAAGAGGAAGTGGACATGCGTCGGGAACTGCAAGAGATCGGGATTCCAGCTTTCCACAACTTCGAGCGTGCTGCACGCGCCTACCGGAATGCCAGCATGTATTACCGCTTTCTGGCGAGTATGGAAGATACTGCCTAAAAGGTACCAGGGCAGCTCCACCATCTAGGCGCCAGGATCAGGATAGGCTCTGGCATAATCGTCTGTGTATTGCCAATGCTGTTATCTCTACCGCTAAACTGCACAAAGGGACTAAAATGCCGCGTTCTCTCATTGTCGGTTCACAGGAGCACAAGGAGCTTTTTTGTCAGTTCTTTCTGGAAACGCATGTTGCCTTTGAGCCAGCTGCCATTACCTGGCCCGAGATCGATGAGGATAGTCTCAAGCGTCTTCACAGCTTGCCCGTGTGGAACGAAGCGGTGGCGACCGAGCGTGCGGCCACGCGCACCATTCAAGCCTGGGTGCCGTTCGAGAGCGATGCCTTAATCCGCGAAGCCATTGCTCTGCAAGGCTATGAGGAAGCGCGGCATGCCGCGATCATCCAGGGGCTCACCACCCACTACGGCATGGCTGTGTCACCCCCGCCGTCCCCACCAGCGCCAGCGGACCCTGAATGGGCCTTTATGCGGCTGGGGTATAGCGAGTGTTTTGACGCCTTTTTTACCTTTGCCCTGTTTGCGATTGCCAGAGATTCGGGCTTTTTCCCAACGGTGCTCGTCGAGAAGTTCGAGCCTGTCATGCAAGAAGAGGCGCGTCACATCCTCTTTTTTGTCAATTGGGAAGCCTATCGCCAGGCGCAGATGCCGCTCTGGCAGCGCCCGCGCTCTGTCTGGCGTGGGGCTCTGGGGCGCGTCCTGCAGGTGTGGCGTCGTGTGCAAGGCGCTATGGGTGCACGTGCTGACAAGGACTTCACCATGAAGGGCCACCAGTCCATTCGCATGGACATCACGCCGCGCCGTTTCCTGGAACTGTGCCTGGCGGAGAACACCCAACGGCTGGACCGCTACGATGCACGCTTACTACGGCCCCGCCTGGTGCCAACAATCGCCCAAGCGCTGTGTAAGGTGCTACCGTAGTTGGCCACGGCAGCAATCCCTATGGCAGTGTAACCCTCAGCTTTTGTCCCGGTGCATCCAGGCGACAGGCGTCCTCGCCTCTTGGGCTGACACATCCCGGGCCAGTGTTTCTCGCGTGGCGCGTCTGGCACGCTGCTGCGTCACCTTGGGAAGGTGCACATACAGCTCGCTGGGCTTTACTGTGGCGACGGTCTGCCCTTGCGGTGGGCTCAAGGTATAGGGCACATGCCGCAAGTGGTCGGCGTACTGGCGCTCCGGGTTGTACACGCGATGAAACTTCCAGAGCATGCGGAGAAAATTGGTCTGACCATGCCACAGATGGCTGAGGACCATCTTGCTCGCTCCCCACAGAGCGCGAAAGCCAAGGTGTTTACGGTTCAAGATGGCCTGCGTCTTCACCAGTTCTCTATAAAACTGCTGTAAGGGAAGCCTGGTCGGGAGCACGGCGTGTTGGACATCGAAGAGCCTGTAGTCAAGCGAGGTGAGCTTGCGGGCCTCTGTATGCCAGGTTTCCGTCCCTGGGTACGGGGTATTGACGGTGAGATGCACGATTTCCGGCACACTGGCAGCCCATTCCTGGATGAAGCGAAACTGCGCTTCATCCCAGTCAGGATCGGCAATAAGGTTGATGGCGACGATCAAGCCGAGTTGACGCGCCACCTCCAGAGCCTGCAAATTCTCGTTAAGGGTGACGCGCTTGCGGTGCAGGTGCAAGGTCTCCTCGTCCAGCGCCTCGATGCCAAGAAACATGTACAGGAGACCGAGCCGCTTCCAATATGCGAACACGTCACGGTTGCGCAATAACACGTCACAACGCGTTTCCAGATAATACCGCTTGCGGATACCGCGCTTCTCGATTTCTCGCCCAATCGCCATGCCGTGCTCTGGATGGATGAACGCCACGTCATCGACGATAAACACGTTGGGCTCTCGGATACGGGCCAGGTCTTCTATAACGGCCTCTGGGGTACTTTGCCTGTAGCTACGACCATAAAAGGTCCAGGCGCTGCAGAAGGTGCAGTCCCAGGGACAGCCACGCGCGAACTCAATGGACGCACACGGATCTAAAGCTCCAATAAAATACTTATGCCGTTGTCCGAGCAAATCGCGCGCTGGGAAATGGTGGTCGAGACTGTCGAGCAGCAGGGGAGGGGGCCCCGTGCCCTCCAGGGTAACCGCCCCAGGAATCGTCTCGACCGCCCCATCAGTGATGGCCTCGAGCAACTGTAGTGTGCTGACCTCACCCTCACCACGCACCACGCAGTCGATGGCACCCTGGGCATGCTGCAGCAGCTCGTGTGGAATAAAAGAAGCGCTATGCCCACCAACGAAAATAAAACTGTGCGGCAGGCGCGCTTTCGTCGCTTTGGCCAGATCCACAACCTCTGGCACATTGGCCAGATAGTTTAAGGAAAAGCCAATCGCCTGTGGCTGAAAGGTGCCGATTTCATGGACATAAGCAGTCGGACGGGACACTTGTAGATCCAGGAGTCGGACGTCATGGCCAGCGGTGCGGACAGCCTGTGCGACCCGTTCCAATCCCAGGGGCTCGAGCCGCAAATAGATCTCCGAATACATTAAGCAGCTCGGATGAACCAGAAGGACTTTCATACGCGAGGCTCCCTATACAAGATCTCTCTGGTTATGCAAGTGGCTCATACAACGTGTCTGAACACGGCTGAAAAGTGTCTGGCCAGTCGGCAGTTAAGCTGCACAATAGGCGAAGTTGCAGAGGCGCGTCGCGATTCACACGCTCCACTGCCACGTGTACCGTGGCTGACACTGTTTGTAACAGATGATGTACATCAGCCGTGAGAAAACGTGGGCAATATCCAACGAGCAGTGCTGGATCAGCAGTGCGCAGCGCTAACGCTGACGGATCATATGGATTCTGGGGATCGAGCATGAGCAAAAGCCGTGCGGATGGGCGGAGATTATCGTCGATGAACTGGAGTACAGCCGGTAGTAGATAGCGGAGACCATGGCTGAAGAAGCGCACATGATATTGCCCGTCACTACTTTTTTCTGGACATGGAAAAACCATTAAGGAGTCGGTTGTCCTGATGCCCTCAGATCGCGCCAGTAAGACGAGAGGTTCATCTTCATGCTCCCGCACGTCGAGCCAGGCGAGGAAATCTTTATATTCCGGTCGTGTTTTTGACAGCAGGCGATTCGCGAAGAGGGGAAAAAGGGCAGATGATTCATATACGACATGGAGATCACGCATCGCACCAAAAGGCACAAAGCGTGGTGATTGCTCGGCACCCTTGGTGTAGACGAAGCGGTAGACATGGCCGTCAAAACTCAAGCGCCCTACGGGGAGCCAGCGACGATCCTCGGGGTCTTGCCAAGCCAGATACAGCGTTTTCATGCTAATGCCTCTTATCGTGTCAGTAGGCGCTGGGAATTTAAGGCCAGCATCCTTGTGGCGAAGGACTTCGCCACAGCGCTGATCCGGTCAGACGGAATGTTCGCAAATATCGCCTCTGGCAATGTCCTGAGCAGAGAGGCGCTCAAGACGTGAGATCCATGCGTGAGCCGCTCTTGGCCGTCTCCTACCCGCTTCCGAGAAAGCGCTGAGCGTTGACATCGGCCTTGTGTCAGCGGGAGAAGCGTAGAACGCTGATACCGCCCTCTCGACATAGCGCTGCATAGACCGACCCGGATCGCGCGTCGTGAGCCTGCCATGCCGGTTCGCGTCGGTTTCATGCGCTCCAAGGCTTGAGGCATGGTCATACGAGGGTGCAAGATGCGTGCCTTGTGCGTGTACAACCAAACCCCCGTTTTCGTGATGGCGATCTGTATTGCCGATCCAGGCATCCAGCATCAGATAGCCGACGAAAACATCAACCACCGCGCCTATTCCTGCAAAAGGAGTCTAGCCGATCGGCATTTGTATCTGTACATCTTGCAGAATAGCAAAGACATGCTCAAGCGTATGTTCACTGACCCCGAAGAGTTGCCGTTGCGGGTATCCGGGAAGCAGGTGGACCAATAACTCATTGCCGTGCACGAGTTGCCCGTCGTCTGGGACGCACTTGGGACACACGACACTCCTTCTGCGCTTCCAGGTTGCCAGATCGTAGCGCACATGGGGTAAGTCAAGTAAGTGACACAATTCACAGGCAACTTTTTCGGACCAATCCTCGCCGGTACTCGACCGAGCCTCTTTGAAGAGATACATTAGAGACGACTCATGCTGAAACCACAACTTATGTTTGCTCCCAAGCTGTTCGGACAGCAAAGCGGCCGTATCTGAGACTGTCACCACCGGAAACATAGGTCAAACTCTACTTTCGAGGTGCCTGGAACTGCGATGTAATGCATCGTCTTTCGTCGATCTCATAGTTGAAAATGCCTAACACACTCTACAGAGCCTAAGGAGACTATGTTCCACTTCAGACCGACGACCACGCTGGCATCCACAATGCCTTTCCAGGGCTGGTCTACAAAGACCAGAAGCGCGATGAAGAGCACAATACAATACGGATAGAAAGAATAAAAGCCCTTTTCGTGCCGCCACCTCAGTAGCGCTCTTGGCTGTGCCGGGTGTCTGCCAGGCTGGCTGACAATGCTCACCAATACCAGCGAGATTCGACTGGCAGACCGGTAGCCCAGCGCACGCCTTGACGGAGACGGACGGCAGTAAAAAAGAGCTTCAGTCTACTGCGTAACCACCAGGACTGATGATCAAAACTTGCACCACTGAGCACCCACAGCACAGCGTGATACAGGTGCTTAGGAGGGTTTGGACTGAAGAACACATCGAGAAAAGCGGGCTCGTAAAAACGTTGGATCATGGCAAGAAACGGGGCGATCCCATGGTGGAGTCGCGCTGCATAGGGCCGAAAAGCACTGGCGCTGAAGTCCTGACGACGCAAGGCGCGGATAATGGCTTCGGCTGCCAGTTCGGCGGAGCGCATCGCAATGAAGACCCCCGCAGAAAAGATTGGGTCGACGAAACCGGTGGCATCACCAACGGCCAGGTAACGGTCACCAACCATAGGGACAATACGATATGAGAAATTCGCGGCCGTGTGCACCGGGGTGATGCGTCGCGCCTGTGCTAGCCCCTGGGTGAGGCGTGGCGAGGTCGTCAGCACCTCATCGAACAGCGCTTCCACAGAGGCCCCGCGTTCCTTGACGACTTTCGCGTGCAGGACACAGCCGACGCTATCAGTGCCGTTAGCAAACGGTATCCACCATATCCAGCCATCACGCACGAGGTGGATGCGAATATTGCCGTCGGGAATCGCTGGGTCGCGCCGGG
>JBMDXC010000748.1:0-3273 GCA_048594805.1 Candidatus Entotheonellaceae bacterium
TTCTACCGTACTATCCACATTACCTAAGAGGGGAGGAATCAATACATAACCCGATGGACAGGTCAGAGGGAAGGCGTTTCGCACAGTGTTTTGCAGATTAAATTGCTCAAATCCGTGGAGAAGGTTCGCGGATACAACAGGGCCGTCCTGGGTAAAGAGCGGCCGCCAGACCCGCTCGTTGTCGCGGCCTGTGCGGTGCTGGATGTAGCGGACAGTGTCTTTGGCTTTGGCGTTGCCGACCTTGCCCCGTTTGACAAAACTGGTGCCAACATACGCCATCAGGCATGGGCGCTCCCCTTCCCTGCCTCTCCTGCATCAGCGCTCCCCGCTTCCCTACTCTCACCTTTGTTTTGCCTGGGTGCAGCCTGCTCGTCCGTTGAACGCCACCACTCCGCAACGAGGTTTTGAAACTTCGGCGTTCGGGTATTGAGGACGTTTACTCGCGCCATGTTGTAGGCGTCATCCAGCTTCTTGTTAATCGCTGTGAGGGGTACCCCGTCTTTCTGAAGCTGGCGTTTGTAGAGATCAACGAAGAGAATCCGCGTTTGCTCGGCGGCAATCGCATTTTTGATCTCAAAGGGCACGTGGCGGTTGTCTGAAGCGCGGATCTCCCGCCGCAGCATGGCCTGCATCCGGGGCTCAAACAGGGTCTCCTCCTGCTCGCGGATTTTGGCCCGCGCAAAGACTTCCAACCCTTCCGCGCAGGTCGCGGAAAAACTCAACTGAGCGTGCTTCGCGAGCTGCTGGAGCGTCAGTTTTACTCCAGGCTTCATCCAGACTGCCCCCTTGAC
This sequence comes from Candidatus Entotheonellaceae bacterium, assembly GCA_048594805.1. GTDB lineage: Bacteria > Tectomicrobia > Entotheonellia > Entotheonellales > Entotheonellaceae > SXND01. The sequence continues at coordinate 792 of JBMDXC010000748.1, forward strand.
CAGGCGCTCTGTGACCTTGGAGTGATGCGGTGAACGAGGACTTCCGGTGTCCGACACAGCGGACCGCGCACCTCTGGTGTCCGGCCCAGGCTGTGGCACGGCTGGCGAGCCGCCCGACAGGGCGGCTTTATCTTGCCACCCCCCGCCCCGGGGGCGTTCCCCATCCACTGACGATACGCCGGAGTGTGGGGAAACATTCTGATTAAGGACGCGCACAGCTGGCAGGCCGTCTGGCCTGACGGCCGAGGGCTCCGGCGAGGCCGTGACAGAGGGACGATCGAGCGGAAGCTGTCCATCCTGGGAAGGAGCAAAAACCGTGTGTGGGGAAAAGGTGTGTCCGTTGACGGGCATAGATCGCAGTCCGGCAAGCGAGAGCGCGTGCCGGGCTGAAGCGCAGTATAGCGTCAGTAGATCGAAAGGAAATCAAAATTGAGTAAGAAAATGGTGAGTATGTTTTGTGCACAGCGGGCCATACAGCTCTTGCCCTAAACTTCTATAGGCTGAAAATCGCCGTTTTTTCAAACACGAACCCCCTAACCTAAGGAGAGGCTCTCCCCGGTCTCAACTTGTTCCCTACTTCTTCCTTAGAAGAATGGGTTGCTCCGCACCAGCGCAAGGATAGATTTCTTTGCTCCCTGCTAGGATCAGTCTGCCGCCATGTCTACGGGTAGCAGGAAATAAAGTCTTGTATCTGCATATGGCTCGGCCAGTCCCTTCTTTACACCGTGTTACTGAGGTTCGTTGCCCAGCAATAAAGCTGGGTATCCCCTCAGAGGTAGCAGACTCGCGCGTGAGACAGGCGCACACTGGTTTCACAGTATGCTTCGGGTGATTAATACCCTTTGCCCTTACCCTGGGCTTGTCTAGGCCGATCTATGAGATAGATATAAGCACATACGAAACAATTTGTCTGCATGTGTACACGTAGGAGTGTCAACGTGTCTACGTGCATGAGTGTTTGAGTGTCTGAGTGTCTGAGCAGGGGAGTGTCTACGTGTGTACACTCATGAGTGTTAACGTGTATGAGTGTACACGTGTCTATATGTCTGAGTGTATGAGTGTAGTAGTGTACGAGTGTATGAGTGTGCGGTGTAGGGGATTATTGTGCCGAGGTTCTCTTCTTGATCCAATCGTCAATGGCTTCGCGGACCATCGCGTTCATACTGCCTTCTTTGCCCTCTAATTGCTCGCGCAACGACTCCTGTTTGAGGTAGGCAATTTGCTCTTCGAAGAAATCAAAGGTTCTGCGCACGAATGAACGTTTCACTGATGGTGTGGCGGACTGCTGCCCCTGGCCAGTGACAACAGGGGAGGGGATCCTGGTAGGAGCGTCTTCCTGCTCTCTCTCCGGGAGCGGGGCACTGGACACCTCCTCTGGCGCCGGAACGGAAGGGCTCTGCACCTGAAACAACGGTGAGCCGTCCAGCTCGTTTTTGCGCTCCTGCACAATGTCATTGACGTTGAATTTCTTACTCATAGCCGAAAATTTCCTGGATTAACTTTTTATACGCGATTGCCGCATTCGCCTTGCTGTTGAAGGTAAAAATATCCTGTTTGCTCAGTTGCGCCTCTTTGATGTCGGTATTGCGGGGAATAATCGTGCGGAAGACTTTATTGGGATACGTTTGCCGCAAGAGCTGCAAGGAGGCGACGGTCGCGTTGGTGTTCTCGCTCAGATTAAAGAGCATCCCGAACAGGTCAAGCGCCGGATTGAACTCCTCTTTGACCTTCTCGATGGTTTTGTTGATTTGAACAATGGAATCCAGCTCGAAATAGCCGGGGGAGACGACGATAATGATTTTGTCGGATGCCGTGAAGGCATTGAGGGTCAGCCAGCCAATGGAGGGGGGACAGTCAATAAAGATATACTCCCACTGGCCCCGGACTTTCTCAAGCTGCGTTCGCAGCCGGTAGGCGCGGTTATCCAAGGCCGTAATCAAGGTCAGATCGGCGTTTGACAGGAGAATATGCGAGGGCACGATATCCAGATTTGGAATGTGGGTCTTGTGCACGGTCAGGGGTTTTCGCTCCAAAACGGTCGCGCAGACCGTGTTCATCATGTCAAGCTTTTGGTAGTCGGGGAGTAAGACCTTGGAGGAATTGGCCTGATAATCAATATCAATAAGGAGCACCTTTTTGCCTGCCTGGGCGAGGCCTGCGGCAAGCGCTAAAGACGTCGTGGTTTTGCCCACGCCGCCCTTTTGAGAGCCAATGCTAATGATCATAAGTGTCGTCAATTCTTTCAAGTCCACGCTGTGGATAGTCAAAAGAATTTGTCCTGTCTCCATCAAAGCAGAAGAGGCAGCTACTGTCAAGTGGGGTAGATTACAGGAAAAATCTTATTGTACAAGCGATTGGCTATACTGGTGTAATGTATAGAAATAATACCCAGCCAGGAGAAGATACACAGCACTCCAGAGCGCGATTCGCGTCATCCAATGCCAGGGAATATGGTGAGCGAACCACTGATCAAGCCATTTTA
>JBMDXC010000749.1:0-1882 GCA_048594805.1 Candidatus Entotheonellaceae bacterium
GTACTTGATGAAGCAAGTTCATTCTAATCAAATTATATTATTTTCGCACATTTTTCGGAGTTCATTAACTTTTCCTTTTGCTTATTGGTGAGTTGTAAAGCACTAAGTAAAGAACTGATTTTATTAACATCTGTTAGATGAACGAGTTTGTGGACAGCTTCATGTAACACTATCAGGTTTGAATATCGGTCATCCTTTGAAATGTAATATGGAATTTTGTGATGACAATGCCAGTCGCTTTTTCCAAGTTCTGTTCCAGTCACTGCACACTTTCCGTATTGAGCTATGAACTTACTAATGCGGTTATCATTATATTCAATCGATCGTTTTGGAATGAAGTTATTCATGACATGGATCAAGACGCTTCTGTTAATCGCTTTTAAATTATTGTGTATTATTGCCCTGCCTTCGGCAGTATAATTACACACTTTTTGCGAGAAGCAAAGGTTTGTTTTATGCCGTTGGGCATAAATTGGGACGAACACCATGTTTTTAATCTTATAATATTGCGGTGAATATCCTTTATAACGTTTTTTGAGCGTGCATGTCATATCTTCAAACTTAGCTTCTGTTCTGAAGTTCTTTAGTCGATTGTATAGAGGCTTGCTTAAATGGGAGGACAACTCACTTAGATTATTAGAGATGTTAGTAGCTGCTGCGTAATAGTTTTGAATTCCCATTACGACGGTATTATAGTGCCAAACCGTCTCAATGCATGGCTTTTTCTGAATTGCTTTTATGGAATCTTTAATTTTAATAAGTGCGTTGGACTTAGCTTTCTTCGTCATATTGGATTGTGCTACGAATCCAAACCTTGTTTTTCCATTTCTAATGGCTCGAAAAGCGAAACCAAGGAATTCGGAAGAATTCTTCTTTAAATTGATAACCTTGGATTTTTCATCACTTGCCTCAAGATGTAGTCTTGTTTTCAGGAAATCCTTGATGGCATAATTCATTCTAACCGCTTGTGAACGAGTACGGCATAAAACCTTGAAATCATCGGCATATCTAACGATGTAACATTCTTTTAGGTTTGATTTTTTGAGCTCCCTTACTTTACTTCCATTTCGTTTATAGTCATGGTTGCTCTTAAACGTTTCCCACTGGTTACTAATCCACCAATCTAGTTCATTTAGACAAATATTTGATAACAGCGGTGAAAGTATCCCCCCTTGCGGGGTGCCTTTGGTCGGTACGCCTTCTCGTTCAATCTCTGCTTTTAATATCTTTGAGATGACGGAGAGTAAAGATTTATCTTTAATTCCCATTGACCAAATTTGTTTGAGTAATTTACTGTGGTTAACGTTATCAAAAAATCCTTTTATGTCTACATCTATGCAATGATAAAGACCCACCATATTGATAAGCGATTCAAGTCTTGCCTTCGCATGGTGGGTACTTCTATTTGGTCTGAAGCCGTAACTTTGTTTATGGAATTTCGCCTCACAAATGGGTTCTAAAATTTGTAAGATACATTGTTGGATAATCCTGTCCCAGATTGTTGGGATTCCTAATGGTCTTACTTTTCCATTTGCTTTAGGAATGAAAACACGTCGAACACATTCTGGTTTATATGATTGGAACATAGCTTGAACGTGTTCAATCACCTTTTCTACCGACAAATGCTTAATATCATCAATCGTTAACTTATTTGTCCCCGCTGTTTTACTCCCAGTGTTTCTTTTGATGTTTCGATAAGCAAGACGTATATTTTCATTGGAACTGACCAGTTTCATTAAGTCATAGAAATTTTGACCATTGGCACTTTGAGCATACAAATTATCAAAGCAATGTTGCATATCGTAATACTCATTGTGTCTCAGCTTCTTCCGTTTCAATAAGTCGGTGACTCCTTTCGGAGTTAAACCTCTTTTAGTCTCAC
>JBMDXC010000075.1:0-3305 GCA_048594805.1 Candidatus Entotheonellaceae bacterium
ACATGGTAGGGCGCGTTCAGTGAACGCGCCACAGGGGCTGCAACGTCGACGCCGTGATGGCAATGTTCACAGATGCCTCGGCGAGGCGTCCCTACCAGGGGTGTCCCTACCGCAGGATCGACCGCAACGGAGGCAATTACCGCACGAGATACCGCCGTGGGTCAAAGACGATGCCATATACTTCCTCACACTGTGCACCTTGCCACGGGGCAGCAATCAACTCTGCCAGCCTGACATTTTCCAGGGCCTATGCGAAAGCGCGGTGCACCGGGAGACGTTGGGGCAGTGGTGGGTACCTCTGCTGCTCCTCATGCCGGATCATCTCCACATGCTGGTATCCTTCAGCCATATGCCGAGCATGGTGCAAACTGTCGTGGCCTGGAAACGCTACGCTGCCCGTCATGTCGGCATCTCGTGGCAACGTGATTTCTACGAACATCGCTTGCGCCGGGACGAATCGTTTGCAGAGAAAGCTGACTATATTCGTATGAACCCGGTGCGGGCGGGATTGGTATCGGAGCCCGAGACATGGCCGTATGTGCGGGACATTACGCGGTAGGGCGCGTTCGCCGAACGCGCCGCTCATAGGCCCGGATGACTCGGGTGACTGCGGACTAATACTACTTTGTTAGATCCTGAGTGAGCAGAGTTCCATGAACCGATCTGTGGACACCCACCAGAGTATCGCTTGGTGTCGTAGCCACCGGGCCACCTCGCGATGGACAGCCGGGAGCGCACGACGCCAGCGATCCGGCCGAGGGGGAAAAAGGGTCGCGTGGGCGACCCCGTTTGGGATGGCGATGGCGTTGCCGCAGCTCCAGCCAGAGCAAAAAGCTCAAGGCCAGCCTCACCGTCACCGCATGCCGGTGAAAGCCCGGCCACAACCGGCCCTGATACTGATCCCAGCCCCGTGCCTCTTTGGCCTCCTCATGGAACTGCTCGATGGCATACCGGCGCTGGGCATAATCCACCAGCTCCTCCAAGGTGGCCGAGGCCGGCAGGTTACTCCAAGAATACTTGTGCTCCTCGGGCGGCCCACGGGCCGCCCGCTCCCCCCCAACCAGCCGATGTGGGTTTCCCCCTCTGCGGTCACCCGCCAGGCTCGCACGGCCACAAACTTCTTGCGCAACCACCCCTTGGTTCCATGCCGCCAGCGGATGGTACGCCACTGACACCGAGGCAGAGCGGCCAACTCCTGGTCTGCCCGCTGGCTTGGGAGCGCCCCCCGACCCTTCGGGCGCACCTGAAAGTCACACCGGCTGGCCACGACGTAGCGTTCGTTCCGATCCTCCAAGCCCGCCAAGAAATGCGGGTTGTCGCCATAGTCTGCATCGGCGACGATACAGCGGTGCGGTACACCCCAGGCCCGCGCCTGGTCCAGCAGTGCCAGGGCAATCTGCGGCTTCGTCTGGAACGTTACGTCAGCGGGGACGCGAGCGCGCCTCAAGCGCTCGGAGGCCTCCGTCCAGTCCTGTGGCAGGTACAAGCGGACCGCCACCGGCCAGCGCGCGTGCGGATCGCTCTAGCCGCATGTCACCGCCACCTGGCAGTTGCCCACCTTGCCCAGGGTCCCAGAATACTGCCGGGCCACGCCTACCGAGGCCTTGCCCTGCTTGGCAAAGCCCGTATCGTCGAAGATCAGCACCCCTTGACCAACGGTCGCCTCGGCAATCATCTTTTCCACCCGTTGGCGGTTGAGGTCCTGCTCGTCCCATTGCATGTTGGTGAGAAACTCCTGCAAACGCTGCTCACTGGTACCGGGGACAGCCTCGGCTATGGTGTCGCAGTTCTTGTTGGGCAGCTCGGTCAGCAGCCCGGTCAGGGAGCGCTCCTAAGGTGGCCTCGCCCTCAGGGCGACGGAAGCGCACCTCGAAGGGGGCCAAAAACTCCTCCAGCTCGGGCAATGCGCCTAGACTGGCATGGACATTCATGGGTATCCTCCTTTTTTATCAAAGGATACCTCATGCGAGTCAATACTAACAAAGTAGTACTAGGCGAGTTATGTGCACACTTGGGGAAATGTAAGAAGGTCTATGAAGCACTCTACCCTGAGACCAAGCATGGGAAAGCCTCCAAGCCCAAGGCAAAAGATCCAGGAACGAGATCTTTACCCTATATTCTCAATGCCGAACGAAAACTGGGGAAATCACGTGCGACGATTGGGAAACTCCTCCACATTTATCGTGCATTGATTGAAACCAATCATCTTAGGCAATTAGAAGAGATTGAACATCCTATTCTTCACAGAGTTGAGGACTTATCGGCACTCGCCAGCAGTAAGGAGCACCTTCCTACTCTCGTGGAGATCCTGTGCAAGTCCAGCGACAAGGACACAGGAAAATTCTGTGCCCTCCAAGATGCGCAAGAGAAATTAAGAAGCCAAGAAGAGGCAAAAGCAGAGGCTAAACGGCAGGCACAAGAAGCGACCGAACACAAGCACGCATCAAATGTCAACGCTCCACAAGGTCTCTCCTCTGGAGCCACATCGACGCAGAAAGTTGCTCCCAGCAATGGACGCGAGAGCAACCAGAGCACTGACAATGGACCATGTTCAGGAGACATCGCCCTTCGCCAGATGGTGGCTCAGCGTAGTGGCACAGACAGACCAGAGATGACGCACAACGGATCATCTCCTCAAGAACTCCCACAACGTGCCCTTCCACTCCATCACCTATTGCGCCGATTGCAGGAAGATCTGGAGGGGTATTTTGAGCAACTCCGCGAGCCACATGTGTTTTCTATGGAAATGGAGCTATTACTCCGGACACCAAAGAACATAATAATTTAGGGAGAAATCTTTAGCTTACATCGGTATACTCAGACTCGACTCTCGTCAAGTAACCCTATACAATTCAGCATGTTAAACTCTCTGTTTCCTCGTTGGGTGATCACCCATAGATGGACCTCGCGTTTGTCTCATGTTGATCACTCTTTCGGCATGCAGCGATGCCCCATTGGACATCAGTCGCCTCCCCTCGCAAACGGGGTCGTCCTGTGACGTATGAAGAAACATGGATGGTGTACCATGCATTTGAGTCTTTTGAACGGAACACATCAGATGGGTCCGTCATTGTCGTCGAAGATCCTTACTCGGTCACGAGTGCTTACACCGGCGTAGCCAGAACAACGGTCGCCAACATTGTCACATCAGTCAGAGAAAGTGGACGTGTCCCTCAGTTGACGTTGCCTGGTAATCGTCACCAGATGACAGCGATACCTCTTTCAACAGAAGCAAGAATTCGGTAGTCCTGGAGAACAGTAACGTGGCACAACTGGCGTCGGCTCTGTATCTTTTGGTCCATTCC
>JBMDXC010000750.1:0-1660 GCA_048594805.1 Candidatus Entotheonellaceae bacterium
CCTGCTGGCGGGGACAGACCAGAGCCCCGGCGCGTCGGTGGTGCGGAGTGGGCGCCGCTACAAGGTCGTCCGCGGTATGGCCTCGCTCACCGCGAATTTGGTGCGCAAAGAGATCGGGCAGGGGGACGTGATAGAGGAAGAAGAATGGATAGAAGTAGTGCCGGAAGGGGTCGAGGCGGTGGTGCCGTACCGGGGCAGCGTCTCGGACATCCTGCACCAGCTGCTGGGCGGGTTGCGCTCTGGTTTGAGCTATGCTGGGGCAGCCACTCTGCCCGAATTGGTCGAGCAGGCCGAATTCATCCGCATCACGGTTGCCGGACGCGAGGAATCAGGCGTCCATGACGTAAGTGTGCTCTAACAGCGCGGTAGATTAATTGATCGGTTCGGGGGGCTTAGTCTGACGGAGGGGGCGGGTCTGCTCGCCCTTAAAGCGTGGATCGCGCTCCAGGGTCATCCGCAGACCATCCTGCAGGGAAACGCGCGGCTGGTAGCCCAGCTTTACCCGAGCCAGGGACAGGTCTGCGCACATCCGAGAGACGCCCGCGCTTGTGCGGGGGTTGATCAGCACCTCGGCGTTGCTGTTGGTGACCTGGAGGACCAGGTTTGCCAGTTCTCGCACGCTGGTTTCATTTCCACTGCCGATATTGATCATGCTCCGGTTCACATCCCGGGCAGTGGCTGCAGCCACCATCGCATTCACGACATCATCCACAAAGACGTAATCCCGCGTCTGGCTTCCGTCGTTATGGACGACCAGGGTGCCATTCCGCACAGCCTGGCGCAGAAAATTCGGGATCACTGGAGGGTGCGAGGGAGGCAAGTGCTGTCCTGGACCATACGCGTTGAACACGCGCAGGCTGACGGTTTCTATATTCCACAGGTCGCCGATGGTGCGCACATAATACTCGGCAGACAGCTTCGAAACAGCGTAAGGGGAGCGCGGGTCAGGCAGGGCGTCTTCGCATAAAGGCTGCCCATCCTGATCACCGTAAACCGCCCCGGAGGAGATGAAAACTACCCGGCGCACTCCCACATCGCGCATTGCTTCCATCAGGCTGACCGTCCCGCCAACATTGACGGCATTGTATTCGCGGGGATAGAGTATGGATTCGGCGACCAGGACGCGCGCTGCCAGATGGTAGACGCAGTCCACTTCCTGGAGCAGAGTCCACAGTTTCGGCCGGTCGTTTACGTCGCCGCGAGTAAAGAGGACGTCTGGGGAGAGTGCCTGGGGGTCGCCCGTGGAGAGATCGTCCAGGCCGCGGACCTGGTGACCTTCGCGGGCAAGCCGGTTCGCCAGGGCGGAACCCAGGAAACCGGCTGCACCAGTACTCAGGAAATTCATGGTTTGGCGATTATAGCACGAGAACCCCCAGGCTCGCTGTGGCTTGCTTCCTTTGACACAAATCCAGGAAAGAAGTATCATCGCGCGCATGTTTTTCACCCGCTTATTTAATCTGGTCATCCCCTTAGCGCTGGTTTTATTGCTGCTTACCTCCAGCAACCTGCTTCCAGAGAACCGCCTGGAGAAAGCGCGCGCCTTCTCGCGCTCGCTGGAGTTTGATTACAGTTCCTGGACTGCTAAAGCCCTATCCACCAAAGCAGACCAGCTGTCCTTGCGCGCCGACCAGCAGCTTTCAGAAACGGTTCGCAAACAGGT
>JBMDXC010000751.1:0-31911 GCA_048594805.1 Candidatus Entotheonellaceae bacterium
CGACGCAGGAACTGCTGAATCTCGTCAACAATGGTGTCAGTATTCATATCGGGCTGTGGACCCTCAGCCTGGTCATAGACCTGTTCGAGGCGTCTGATATAGTCCGCGAGCTCTGGGTTGGTGTCGATCTGTTCGTGCAGGGTGGCCTCCAACTCGCTGGCCTGTTCCTCAATCTCCTCGAGGTCGAGGGGTAAACGCCATAGCTGGCTTAAGAACTGCAGCATAGCATGGGTCAGACGTGGATATGAACCCTGGACGTAACTTGGGGCACCTCCCCAGAGACTAATGCCTTCAATGCCATGGGCACGACAGGCTGCCAATAGGTAGGACTGGATGCTCGTGGGCCCTTCGTAATCGGTCAGATCCACGTCGTACGCTTCGAGTTCATCCTTTAATGCTTCATGGGTGACCACCGCGGACAGACGCGGCATCCGCGTGTGCGGCGCATAGTCGAGGTACCCACCAATCGTATACAGGCGCTGCGCCTTGAAGGTCTGCAGACATTCAACAATCGCATCGGCGAACTGCTGCCAGTGCAAGTCGGGTTCGATCCCTTGGAGCAAGAGCAGATCGTGTGCGGCGCCCAGACGCTGACAGGCGAAGAGCGTGTTGGAGGGAAAACGCAGCGACTCCAACACGCCTTCGCTAATGACCGTAATCGGACGACTGGCCAGCGTTGGCGAGGAATAGATATAGAGATCGTCTGAGGTAATCTCACCAATCTGCTCTGCCTTCAGAGTCGCTTGCAAAAAGTCCACGGTGTCTGTGGAGACATTGCCACCGTTTGGCCACCCGCCAAAGCCGGCAATTAAGTAGGGGGCACGCAGCGAGAGCCGTTTGGTTAGCACCAGTTTTGCCATGATGTATGTGTTTACCTCTAGTGTCTGTTGATCACCACCACTGGTTTATCAGGGGGACGGACAAAGCGATGCGCAGGGGCCTCTGCCTGCTGTTTGGCATCGGTGGTTTTCCGACGCGTCCGTGGTTTTGCCGGGGAGCGCGGGCGTGGCTCTACTGCCGGTTGTTGGCGCTCGCTAATTTCCCGGAGACGATTGGCCGCGATGCGTTTCTGCATGACGGTGGCATCGTCGCTCACTAGCACCTGTTGGAAATATTGCCTGGCGGTATCGAGATCCTGACGCGTGAGCGCCTCGTTACCCAGGCGAATGTCTTCTCTCACATAGCCTCCTAGAGCACAGCCGTGCTCCTCATACTCCTGCAGGCCGCTACGCGGAGCAACTGGCGCAACAACCTATAGGCATTATACCGTATACAACGCTCAGCGTCCTTCGTATAGTGTGAACGCTAACGCGATAACCCCCTCATGGTGTGCAGAGAGCCTGTCGCCATAGTGGCTTCTGGTGCACAGGGCATGACAACCAGTCGGTACTCGTAGGCTGCGGTCCTGCAAGCATACTGCCTTACACGGGGCGAAGCAAGTTGACCGGGAACCTCGCATAGAGCCGTCCGTTCCTCTCTAATAGGCTTGTGGCGGCTGGCAGAAGCCATTATCATGGAACCCTATGTGCAAGCCAGCATGCAAAGGAGGTTGAGCATGGCAAACGACTTGGATTACCAGGCCCTGTTCGCCAAGAGCGTCGCTACGTCGCCACGTGCGGCAGCAGGGCAACTCTATCCGTACGATTTTGCCGTTGGGCATCCGGCACCAGAGGCGTTTCCGTTCCAGGAATTTGTCGAGGCAACCGCGCGGGCTCTGGATAAAGAAGGGCGCGAGCTGGCCCCCTATATGCCAGCAGAAGGTCATGCGGGTTTACGGCAGATCGTCACCCGCAAAATGGCGCTGCATGAGCACGTCACCGTGAGTCCTGACCAACTCATTATTGGCAATGGCTCGTTGCAGCTGATTGCCATGCTCATCGACTGCTTTGTGGATCCGGGCGATACGGTGTTGACGGAGGAGTTTACGTACTCTGGGACCCTGCGCCTGATGCGACGTGCCCGGGCTAATATTGTCGGTGTGCCCATGGATCATGATGGCATGCGTATGGACAGCCTTGCAGAGACCCTGCGGACACTGCGGGCGCAGGGCGTGCAGCCCAAATTCATCTACACACTGACCAATTTCCACAACCCCCTTGGCGTTGATCTCACGGTGCAGCGTAAGCGCGAGATGCTGCGTCTGGCCATGGAATACGGCGTGCTGATTGTCGAGGATGACGTCTACGGCGACCTCCGCTTCGAGGGGGAAACGCCACCGTCGATGTTGTCGATGGACACGGCGGGGTATGTCGTCTGGCTCGGCACATTCTCGAAAATCATGGCCGCTGGCCTACGTCTGGGCTGGGCCGTGGTGCCCCCAGCGCTTTTCCCTTATCTCATTGATCATAAGCTTGACAGTGGCACGAATACCTTCGCCAGCATGGTCCTGGCAGAATATCTCGAAGGCCATCTGGAGCATCGGGTCCAGGACATTGTGCACCTGTACCAGCAGAAGCGCGATATGCTCTTGCATGCCCTGGAGACGCACTTTGCCGGGAAGGCCACGTGGACCCATCCCAAGGGTGGCATGTTCCTGTGGTTGACCTTGCCGGAGGACATTGATACGCAGGCTTTTCTCGACAAAGCCCGCGCCGCGCAGGTGAACTATAACTCTGGTATCGGTTTTTCCGCGTCAGGGAGCACAGGACGCAACAGCATTCGGCTGGCGTATTGCTATCCGCTACTGCACACCATTGAAGAGGGCATCAAACGTCTTGCAGACGTCTTCGCCCTGTGAAGCAAGAGAGGAAGGCGCACAGATGAGCGTTGGGAGAACATGGATCTGGCTGGTCATCCTTGGTGCCGTGCTCTTGGCTGCAGGGAGTGACCCAGGCCAGGCACAGACAGCCAGCGGCAAAACCCCCCAGGCTATTATTGAGACGAAATTCGGCAGCATGGAGATGCGCTTCTTTCCGGATAAAGCGCCGAAACATGTCGAGAATTTTATCAAGCTCGCGAAGTCAGGATTGTACGATAAAACGATCTTTCACCGCGTCATTCCTGGCTTTATGATTCAGGGCGGCGATCCGAACACGAAAGACGAGAAAGACAAGTCCAAATACGGCATGGGCGGGCCCGGCTACAAAGTTAAAGCCGAATTTAACGACCGTCCTCACCTCCGTGGCACAGTCTCTATGGCCCGTTCCCAGGACCCGGACAGTGCTGGCTCGCAGTTTTTCATTGTGGTGAAAGATACCCCCCATCTGAACGGGAAATACACCGTCTTTGGGGAAGTGGTCAAGGGCATGGAGGTCGCCGATAAAATCGTGGCGCAACCACGCGATTCCCGCGATAATCCGCGTGAACGGATCGAGATGACAGTGAAAATCGTCGAGTAAGCGTATCCTGCGTCACAGTCCCGCAGCTGGCTCCGGGCTGGGGGCTGTGACGAGATTGAGCTTGCCGGGATTCAGGATGCCCTGGGGATCGAGGCACTGTTTCAGACGGCGTAACACCTCCAGCCCCATGCCATGCTCGCGCTCCATCAGTGGTGCCAGACGCACCCCCACACCGTGGCAGTATTCCATGGCGCCATGCAGATCTTGACAGAGCTGGAGCAAGACCATCTGGACCGTGGTGAAAGTGGCCGCGTCGGCACCTGAGAAGGCAATATTGAACAGGCCAGCGTGACACCAGAGCCCTGTTTGCAGGGCGTGCAGGCGATGCTGGGCCAGTATCTGCAGGCTCCGGCGGCGGTAGTCGAGCACGGCAGAGGGCGGCAGAGCCACGTGCAGGTAATCCAGCGGATGGCGCCGCAGGTAGCGATTCCAGGTGTGCCCGGCGGCCCGTGCTGCAGCGTAGGCATCGCCGGAATCGTGCCGCTGTGCCCAGAACATCTCAGCATGGTCTAAAGGCAGCTGCCGGCCCTGGTGGGCTGTACACACGTGCACAGCTTCCTCCGCTTCTGCCTGCGCCACCCGGGGTGGACCTTCAAAGCTCATGATGAGGGTAGCCGGGGGCGTATAGTCTATGGTGGGGCTCTCGTCACTATACTCGAGCAGCCCGGGGTGCAAGCCAGCCTGGAATAACGCGTTGATGGCTGCAAAGCCCGTAGCAAAATCGGCGAATTCCCAGGCCTGCAACAGGCGCGCCTGGGGCAGGGGAAACAACCGCAGCGTGGCGCGGGTGACGATGCCAAAGCAGCCTTCAGCGCCAATAAACAGGCGGTGCAGGCCCGGGCCCGTGGACGATTTTTCGACCGCACGTGTGGCGATCACCTCGCCAGTCGGCAGCACTGCTTCTACTCCCAGCACCTGGTCCCCCATGGCACCATATTTTCCCCCCAGATAACCGAGACTGTTCGTGCCAATGGTCCCGCCAACAGTAGCGACGGCGACGGTCCACGGATCATGGCCGCACATCAGCCCGTGGGGTGCAGCAGCCTGGTTCAACGCCTGGATGGTGACCCCAGCACCCACATCAGCCATGCGATCGGCTGGTCGGATGTGGATCTCCTGGAGCCCGCGCAGGTCGAGCACCAGTCCTGGCACAAGCGATGCCGCCCCCCCCATGAGACCACTGCCGCCACCTATGGGAATCACTGGGACACCATACGTCGAGGCGAGGCGGACTACTGCCGCCACATCCGCGGTATGCTCCGGACGGACCACGCACAGCGGTTCGGCGACCATCCAGCCAGGCATACGCCCGGGATGCAGCGCGTCCCGCGCTAAGACGTTGAGGGTGTTGTGGTCTGTATACACCTTGTGCGGGGTCACCGCCTCATGAAGAGCCTGCAGTAGCGCGTTCTCTGCCATAGATACCTCGATCCTCCGTCGCCATGACCTCAAGGTTGTTCTTCGCCTCCAGGATCCTAACGAGGCACACCGCAAAAGGCAAATAGGGAACACGGGTCTCGTAGCCTCAATGTTTTCCCCTCTGCTGCCGATAAAAGAACCGTATAGTGTACCCCCGCAGAAACCAGGCGTTAAGACGCAGGTGAGGTCGAAAAGGTGAACGCTTGGCTCTTCCTTCTATACGGCACTGAATGCTATGAGGTCAGGGGCCCTGAGGTCATATTGTATGTATACGGCCCCACTGCCCACGGCCCTCGTGATTAATGATGATCCGTCTCAATTGCACCTCATGGTAGGGCTGCTGGAAAAGGATGGCTTGCAGGTTGTCCACTGCCAGAGCGCCGAGGAAGCCCTCGATATCCTGGACGCAGGTGGCACGGTCGATGTGATTATTACCGATTTGCATATGCCAGGAATCGACGGATGGCGCCTCTGCCAGCTGCTGCGCTCGCCCCAGTACGCCGCCTTGAACACTGTGCCCGTGCTGGTTGTTTCGGCAACATTCTCGGGTATCGACACCGAGCAAGTGACCACAGATCTCGGAGCGAATGCCTTTCTGGCAGTGCCCTATGACGTGACCACCTTCCGCGAGAGCATACGTAATCTTCTGGCCGGTCGGACACCTCAGGCAGCCATGCGGGTTGTCCTCGTGGAAGACAGTGTCGTGCAGCGTGCCATCTTGCGACGGGCGTTGGAAGCCCAGGGGTACAGAGTCTCTACTGCGGCCACGGGAGAGGAAGGGCGACAGCTCCTGCGTGAGCAGACACCAGAGATTGTCATCATTGACTATCATCTTCCTGATATGACGGGCGATCAATTGCTGCGGGAGTTTGTGCGTCCTGATTCACCTATGGTGGCGATTGTGATGACGAGCGGTTCTGCGCCAGAGGTCGCTCTGCAATGCATGCGCCTGGGAGCGGATGGGTTTGTCCGCAAGCCATTCGATCCGGAGTATGTACTTGACCTCTGCACCAAGGCACGTCGCAGCCGTGCTTTGCTACGTGTGGAAGAACTCTTGCATGAGCGTACGAAGAAGCTCCAGGAGTCAGAAGCAAAATTTCGCTTGCTCTTCGACAGTATTCCGGAAACCGTCTTGGTGCACGATGACCAGGGACGTATTCTCTATATCAATGACGTTGGTGCCCACTGGCTTGCCTGGTCAGCTTCTGAGCTCATTGGCAAGCACTTGAGCGACATTGTCGCGCCGCACTGTCTCACCCAGGGGAGCGAGCTGGGGCCGGCGCCATATCAGCAGAGTGCCAGCCGCAGCAAGCTAGTCTATGTCTCACGCACTGGACAGCTCCTTGAGGCAGAGGTGAATACCTGCCCCATGGAGTTCGAGGGACAGATGGCGGTGCTCGTGGTGGCGCGTGATATTACGGAACGTACACGCCTTGAGGCCCAGCTCCGCCAGGTCCAAAAAATGCAGGCAATCGGTACCCTCGCAGGGGGGATTGCTCATGACTTTAATAATATTCTGGCAGCGATCATGGGTTATAGTGAATTGGCCCTGTACGACGTCCCGCATGGCAGTCGGATACAGCGCCATCTCGAAGAAGTACTCACCGCCGGGAAACGTGCCCGTGACCTGGTACAGCAAATCCTCGCCTTCAGCCGTCAGCGGCCCCCAGAGCGTCAGCCTGTCCGGCTGCATCTGCTCATCAGCGATGTCCTCAGGATGCTCCGAGCCTCACTGCCGTCAACGATTGCCATCCACCCCCGTCTGGCGTCTACGGCCGGCACGGTCCTGGCGGATCCAACTCAGCTCCAACAGGTGCTCATGAACCTGGGCACTAATGCCGAGCATGCGATGCGCGATACCGGTGGTGTGCTCGCGGTCCATCTCGATACCGTTGAGGTCACTGCAGACTTTGCTGCTGCACATGCACCACTCACGCCTGGACTATATGCATGCATAATGATTCGTGATACCGGACACGGCATGGCGCCTGAGGTTATGGAGCGAATTTTTGAGCCATTTTTCACGACCAAAGCTGTAGGTGAGGGTACTGGCATGGGGCTGGCCGTGGTCGATGGCATTATCGCCAGCCACGGCGGTGCGATCACCGTTGCCAGTACCCCGGGGCAAGGCACAACGTTTGCCATCTATCTCCCACGTATTGACGTTGATACGCCGTGCCTTGAGCTCCCGGAAGATCCCCCTATCCCTCAGGGCCACGGGCATATCCTGTTTGTCGATGACGAGCCGACACTGGCAGACATGACTGCCGAAATGCTCTCGTGTCTTGGCTATAATGCCACGGTGTACACCAGTAGTGTCGAGGCCCTGAAGACATTCCAAGCAGCTCCATGGCAGTTCGATGTGGTGATCACAGACCAGACTATGCCGGAGATGACCGGCGAACGCTTGGCACAGGAACTGCGATGCATCCGGCCTGATATTCCGATCATTCTCTGTACCGGTTTTAGCCACGCCATGACGGCAAGCAAAGTGCAAGCCCTGAGCGTTGATGCATTCCTGCTCAAACCACTGGGACTGCGAGAACTTGGAGTGGCTCTACAGCAGGTCTTAGAGCAGCGACAGGGGCAGTAAGTACACGCCCGTCGTCGCTCTTACAGCGCTTCTCCAGCATTGCCAAACAATGTCTGGCGCGCCGCTTCGGACAACGCCACGATGGCTGGGTGTTTCAGCTTTCTCTCCACGGCAATCGCGTAGAAGCGCTCGCGCACCGCGTCGAGGCGTCCGATCACCTCGACGCCGTACTGCTGCTGGACTTCCGTTTCAATGACCGCCGGCGCAGCAAAAATGCCCAGGCTGGTCTGTCCAAAGACGGTGAGGAGGGCGCTATCTTCAAATTCTCCAACGACGTGCGGGCGAATGTCTGTGGCTTCAAACCACTCCTCTAGGGCCCGTCGTACCATAGTATTATCCGTGGGCAAAAGGAACGGCGCCCCGTGTAATGAAGCGGGAAAGCCCGGTCTATACTGCGTCGCGAGCTGGGTGGTGCCGAAAAGCGATACCCCGCATTCGCCAAGGAGATGATTAAAGGCGCGGACGCGGTTGAGGACACCGCTCGGGGCATCCGAAAGTATAACGTCCAGCTCATATACCACCAGTTCCGCCAACAAACGCTCGAGCTTGCCTTCACGACAGATGATGTGCACAGGGGTGGAGAGATGCAAAGCCGGTTCGAGGAGACGATAGGCAATGAGCTTGGGGAGGACATCGGCGACACCGACCACCAAGCGCAGCGGTCGGCCTGTAGGCTGGCCCTGCAGGGTGTCGAGGAGTTCGCGCCCTAGTGTGAAGATCTCGTCCGCATAGCGAAACACCACACGGCCCACCTCGGTAAGGACCAGGTGACGACCTATGCGCGTAAACAGCTTTTCGCCTAGCGCCTCTTCGAGGGCATGAATCTGGCCACTGATGGTTGGCGGTGCGAGCTTGAGTTGTGCACTGGCGCGAGCAATGCTCCCTTCACGCGCCACCATCCAAAAATAATGCAGGTGATTGTAGTTAAGCCATAGCATATATTTGTGACAATAATTCGGTTATTACGAAGAATCAAGCAGAAAATTCCTATTTGCTGAATAATGCTGCAAAACGTATATTTTTGGGTACATATTTTGCTAAGAGCACAACTAGAGTATAGCTGTGTTAGGGAGGCGTTGTATGAATCAGCTGAAGACACTGATCCTTTTGGCAACCTTGACAGCGCTTCTGCTCTTTGTCGGGCAGGCCCTTGCTGGTCGTGGGGGCTTTATGATCGCGCTGATGTTCGCTGGGGTGATGAACTTCGCGGCGTACTGGTGGTCGGACAAGATTGTGTTGCGGATGTACGGCGCCCAGGAAATCGACGAGGCACAGGCCCCGGATTTGTTTGCGGTGGTTCGTCAGCTTGCGCAGCGGGCCCGTATTCCTATGCCGCGTGTCTACATTATCCCACAAGAGACGCCGAACGCGTTTGCCACTGGGCGTAATCCCCAGCATGCGGCCGTAGCAGTGACGGAAGGGATTCTGCGCCTGTTGAATCGTGACGAACTGGCTGGCGTGCTGGCCCACGAGCTTGGGCATGTACAAAACCGTGATACCCTCACGATGACGGTGGCGGCAACGCTGGCTGGAGCCTTGAGTCACATCGCCAATATGGCCATGTGGGGAGCGATGCTAGGGGGCGGCTCTTCTAGGGACGAGGAGGGCAGCAATCCCATCGCTGGGCTGCTCGGCATCATCCTGGCGCCTCTAGCAGCAACGCTGATTCAGATGGCGATCTCACGTTCACGGGAGTTCGCTGCTGACGAACACGGGGCATACCTCAGCGCTGATCCGCTGGCTCTGGCGAGTGCGCTGCAAAAGATTGAGGCGTGGAGCCAGCGTATCCCCATGACGGCGGGTTCGCCGGCGACCGCTCACCTGTTTATTGTAAATCCGTTTTCCGGAGGAGGGCTCGTGCGCTTGTTCAGTACCCATCCAGCCACCGAAGAACGCATCGCACGTCTGCAAGCCCTGGCCCGTAGGGGTGTCGGGCGACCACGCTAAGAAGCTACGCGAGAGATGCTGACGCCCTCTCCTACGCGGAGAGGGCGTTCACCTGTACCCCATTAGCGAGAAGGACATCCTATGACGCACCAGATGCTCCTCTGGGGGAGCTTCGGTACGTTTGTGCTCGTGATGTTGGCCCTTGATCTTGGGGTCTTTCATCGCCAGGCACGTGTCGTTCATATCCAAGAAGCATTGCGCTGGAGCGCTATATGGATTACTCTAGCCCTGCTCTTTAATCTTGGTGTGTACCTCTGGTATGGCACTGATGCTGCCCTGGCATTTCTCACCGGTTATGTGCTCGAAGAATCCCTGAGTGTTGATAATCTCTTCGTCTTTCTCATGATTCTATCGTATTTCAGCGTGCCGCCGGCCTATCAACACAAGGTCCTTTTCTGGGGTATTCTGGGGGCGCTGCTCATGCGCGGCATGATGATAGCCGTGGGCACGGTCCTGATTCAGACGTTTCATTGGGTTCTCTATATCTTTGGCGGCTTCCTAGTCCTCACTGGCCTGAAGATGGTGGTGCAGCAGCACGACGATGTCCATCCGGAGCAGAATCCTGTAGTGCGGCTCTTCACCCGTTTCATGCCAGTGACTGCCGCATATCACGCCGAGAAATTCTTCGTGCAGCTCAATGGGCGGTACTTTGCGACCCCCCTGTTTGTTGTGCTATTGATGGTCGAAGCAACTGATGTGGTCTTTGCCCTCGATTCCATTCCAGCCGTGCTCGCGGTGACTACTGATCCCTTCATTGTATATACTTCAAACATCTTTGCGATTTTAGGGCTACGTTCGCTGTTCTTTGCATTGTCTGGACTCATGGGCCTGTTCCATTACCTGCGCTATGGTTTAGCCGTCGTGTTGGTTTTTATTGGTATCAAAATGCTGCTGTCAGACGTGTCCCACATCCCCGTCCACTGGGCTCTTGCCGTCGTCCTTGGGGTTCTCCTGTTATCAGTGCTTGCCTCGTTGATCTATCCTGTTCCAGAAACAAGCGCCTCAGCAACGGACGACTTTCCAAGAGAAGTGTAGCAAGCTTTGACTTTCGCTATTGATGTATCGAACTGTGGCGCGTGAAACGACCAGGAGCACTTATGCCTAACCCCCGTGCTGACTACGTACCGCTCTTTGAGCGCAAGCCCCTCAAACTCCCGGGCAACGCCCGTGTGGCCGTATGGCCGGTGATCAATGTCGAGGAGTGGGACATCAACGCCCCTATGGCCCGCACGGTGTTGCCGCCACCGCAGGGTGTGACTGTGCTGCCTGACATCGCCAACTTTGGCTGGTTCGACTACGGCCTGCGCGTTGGCTTCTGGCGCCTGAAGCGCGTGCTGGACCGCCACGGCATTCGCGCTACCGTAAGTCTGAACGCCTCTGTGTGCCATTCGTATCCGCAGATTGTCGACGCCAGCCTGGCATCAGGCTGGGAGATGCTGGGCCATGGCTTTATTCAACGTGCGCTCAACGTGGAGACAGACGAACGCGAGGTGATTCGTCGCAGCATCGCTACCATCAAATCCTATACTGGCAGAGCGCCACGCGGCTGGATGGGGCCTGGCCTGGCTGAGACGTTTCACACCCCGGACATTTTAGCGGAGGAAGGCATCGAGTATATCTGCGACTGGTGTAACGACGATCAGCCCTACCGCATGAAGGTGGCGCGCGGCTCTCTCGTCTCCATTCCCTATACAGTGGAGATCAACGATATTCCTATTTATCTCATCCAGCATCACAGCTCGTCAGAGATTTTTGCGCGCGCCCGTGATCACTTTGACACGCTCTATGAGGAAGGCGCCGAGAGCGCACGCATCATGGCTATTTCCACGCATCCCTACATCACTGGCGTGCCGCACCGCATCAAGTACTACGACATGATTTTTAACTACATCCGCCAGTTTGCCGGGGTGGTGTTCATGACCGGCTGTGAGATTCTCGACTGGTATACGAGCGTTGCCGAGCAGCGGGAGCAACGCTAGGAAGGTTCCAGAAGTCCCAGTGACTGGAGGGCGGTCTTGACCTCCGTGATACCAACCGTGCGATACGCCTGTATGCCCACGGCCTGCGCCGCATCGACGTTGAGCTGGTTGTCATCGAGAAAAACGACACGGGAAGGAGCGCAGCCGAGGTCGGCGAGGACATGCTCGAACGCGGCGCGCGCAGGCTTGAGGTGGCCGATCTCGTGCGACAGGTAGTAGCGGTGTAAGAGGCCGCTGAGCCCTAAGGTATCACGCACGTGTGGCCAATGGATGGTATTGGTATTGCTCAGGCAAGCTAGCGTGCAACGCTGGGCCAGCAGCGCCAGCATGTCTCGAACACCGGGGAAAAGGCGTGTCGGCCAGTGCCTGAAGTCGTCGAGGAACGCCTCCGCCGTCACAGCAAGACCCCATTCTGTCACGACGCCAGCGGCAAATGCCTCTGGTGTGCACTGCCCAGACTCAAACGTACTCACCCAGACAGAGGCTGTGAGCCAGCGCTGCCACACCTCTTCCTGGGACAGGGGTCTGCCCAGCATGCGTTGAAATGCCGCAACGCCCTCGACTTCGACTAACACCCCACCTAGATCAAATAGAATAACCTGATATGCATGCAGTACCATGCCCATGTCCTCTCATGTGATTTGGCAGGTGATACGCGCCACGCTGCAGGCTGCGGTCTTGGGCAGTAGGGTAGTCTATCATAGGCTGACGTATAGGATTGCTCGGGTAGAATGTAGGTTGTATCCGAGGTGTTTTGGTTAGAATATTGTCGTAGGATTACGAGGTTGTTGCAAGGGATATTAAGCCATACTCAGGAGATGTATCCGTGGCAGGCGGTGCTCCTATCGCGAAGCGAGACGTGCATCTTAAGCATACCTTCCAGGCCTTTGCGAACCGTGGCTTCGTGCGTCTATGGCTGGCTAACTTCTTGCTGTATACTTCACGCTGGATGCAGATGACGCTCCTGGCCTGGCTTATCCTCGATCTTACTGACTCTCCCTTCCTGGTTGCCCTTGTTGGTTTCTTTAGCTCAGCCCCGATGTTTCTGCTGGGGCTGGTGGGTGGCGTTCTAGCAGATCGGGTACAGCGCCAACGGTTGCTGAGCCTTACCCAGGGTATGAATGTGACGTCGAGCTTCATACTCACGCTGCTGCTGAGCACCAGTGCTCTCCAGGTGTGGCATGCATACATGGCTATTCTGATTACAGGGGCCTGTTGGGCCCTTGATACTCCCTCGCGTCGCGCTGTGATCTACGACTTGCTGGGGTTGGAGGGGGTCACCAATGCGATCGCCCTCGACGCAGTGGGCATGAACGCCAGCCGCATGTGTGGACCAGCGTTGGCCGGTTTCCTCATTACATTGACCGGGGTCACAGGTGGGTACGTGGTGATCACGGCCTTCTGCAGCATTGCCTGGATGCTGTTGTGGTCGTTGCGCATACCGCAAGGGTCACGCCCAGAACGTCGTCAGCAGAGTGCCTGGCGTAATCTGCTCGAGGGCTTCCGTTTCGTACGTGAGAACCAGACCATTAAGGCCACGCTCTATATCACGGTGGTGATGAACGTCCTCCTCTTTCCATATGTCCAGATGGTGCCTATCATCGCGCGCGATATCCTGCACGTGGATGCTGCGCTGATGGGTATGCTCCAGGCTGCTGAGGGTCTTGGCGCCTTGGTGGGAGCCGTACTGATTGCCTCAGCAGTGCGTCTACACTATCACGGTCGCGTCTTTTTGGGTGGATCACTGCTGGCCCTGATAGGACTCCTGGTGTTCTCTATGTCCCGCTGGTACATTCTCTCTCTGCCCGTGTTGCTGTTGCTGGGACTGGGCACGGCAGGATTTGGGGCCATGCAGTCCACCATCATCATGCTGGCAGCACGTGAGGAAATGCGTGGGAGAGCCTTGGGCGTCCTCAGTCTCGCTATCGGTACTGGCCCCTTTGGCTCTCTCTTCATGGGGGCAACAGCGAGTGCTATCCACCCGGTGTTTACCTTACGCATGAACGCTTTGCTCGGTCTCGTGGCTCTGGCGTTCATCATGGTGTTTATGCCGGCGCTCACTGATCGCACCCAGCCTGTGCGGGTATCACCAGTGCTGCGTCAGGCACGCGGCTAGGGAAAGGACAACTGCCATGGCGGTGACACGCCTTGATCTGACAGCGCGCGAACCCCTGCTCGGTGGCAAACCTTTTGGTGCCACGGGCGCTTACGAAGTGCTACGCGGGACGGTGACCTTTGCCGTCGACCCCATGCACCCGCGCAATCATGACATTACTGATCTCGACCAGGCACCCCGTACCGCAGCTGGCAAAGTGGAGTGGTGGGCAGATTGCCTCCTGCTGCAGCCGGTAAACCCAGCGCGCGGGAATCGACGTCTCTTTTTCGAAGTGGTGAACCGGGGGCGCATCCGGGCGTTCCGGATGTTTGACGGTGTCGCAGAGACGCCGAATCTGCTGCGCGAGGAACATATTGGCCGTGGTTTTCTCCTGCAGCAGGGCTACACGCTCGCCTGGTGTGGCTGGCAAGGGGACGTCATGCGGGTCGAGGGCATGCTTGGGACTGGGGTGCCCCAGGCGATGGTCGGCGACATGCCCGTAAGTGGGCACGTGCTTTGCCAATGGTGGCCCAATGCGACGATGCCTACCATGCTCCTCGCCGACCGCATGCATCAGCCTTATCCGACGGCTGATGTGGCAGACCCTGACGCTGTGCTGACCGTGCGTGAGCATGAGCATGGTTCTAGGCAGGTGATTCCTCGCGACCACTGGCGCTTCGCTCGTTTGGACAGAGGCACGCCGGTACCAGCTACCATCTCTATTTGGCTGGAGACGGGATTTCAGGCTGGCAAGATCTACGAGTGTATCTATCGCACCCAGCACGCCCCAGTGGTGGGACTGGGCCTGCTGGCGGTGCGGGATATGGTCTCGCACTTCAAGTATGTGTCGGACCGGCAGCACAACCCCTGTGCCGGGCACATTGACTATGCCTATGGATTTGGCGCTTCGCAAAGCGGTCGTTTTCTGCGCCATTTCCTCTATCTCGGCCTCAATACTGACGAAGCGGGTCGCATGGTCTTCGACGGGGTTATGCCGCACATTGCTGGCGCCAGGCGCGGGGAGTTCAATCACCGTTTCGCTCAACCGTCGGCTGCGACCCTGCAGGGACCCGGCTCCCTGTTTCCCTTCACGGACAATGCGCAGGTCGATCCCGTCACGGGACAGCGTGATGGCCTGTTGTGCCGTCTCATGCGTACGGATCACTGCCCTAAGATTATCTACACCAATACCTCCGCGGAGTACTGGCGCGGTGATGCCTCGTTGAGCCATATCAGTGTTGATGGCACTACCGATGTCGCTTTACCAGAGACCGTGCGTCTGTATCTCTTTGCCGGCACGCAGCATGGTCCAGGCCGGCTCCCCCTGACGAACACGGCCGAGGGGGCCCGTGGCCAATATCCTCTAAATAGCGTCGATTATACCCCGCTGCTGCGGGCTATCCTGGTGCACCTCGACCGCTGGGTGAGTCATAACGAACCACCGCCGCCGAGTCGCTATCCCCGCTTGGCTGAGGGCACAGCGGTACCGGCACAGAGCCTTGCTGCGCTGTTTCAGGGCTTGCCAGGCAAAGCCTTTCCTGCGGTCATGCCACAGCCCCAGCGGCTCGACTTCGGGCCAGCGTGGGAACGCGGCGTGGCCTCCTGGCTGCCACCGCATCTCGGAGAGCCTTACAAGACATTTGTCCCGGCAGTAGATGGGGATGGCAATGAAGTGGCGGGTATTCGACTGCCTGATCTGACCGTGCCCCTGGCCACATACACAGGTTGGAATCCTCGCCACGCCTCGCAGGGAGCCCCCGAGCAATCCATGCGAATGTATGGTGCGACGATCCCGTTTGTGCCAACGCCGAGTGCCCGTGCGCAGTCTGGTGATGTGCGACTGTCCGTCGCCGAGCGCTATACCTCTACAGAAGAATATCGCGCCCGAGTAATCGAGGCTGCTGAGGCGCTCATTGCTGAAGGCTATCTCTTGCCAGCCGATCTCGACGAGGTTGTGCAACGGGCCATCTGGCGCTATAACTTATGCACCGCGCAGAGCTGAGGTTGCTCTTCATTATATCTCCCAGGGGCCGCCCTCGGGTAGACTGAGGATGGCCTCCCCCTTTCTCAATCTATAGCCCCCTAAATTCGCATTTTTGACAGACAAAATTGACAAAAATCGGCTATGTCGTTATACTCCCTGGCAATACTGTCTGGGTTGGGGAGTACAGTTATGCTACCTGACATGCGAATCGATGGATCGCCGGCTGGGCAGATTCTTAAGCTCCTACAGCAACAGGGACCGCTCAGTATCAAAGAGATTGAAGCGGCTCTTGGCGTCACGACGACTGCTGTACGGCAGCAGCTTGTGACACTGATGACCACCGGGATGGTGACGGCAGAAACAGTGCGCGAGAAGCGTGGGCGTCCGCATGCAGTGTACCGCCTGGCAGAGAAAGGCCAGGAGCTGTTTGCGCACGGCTACGACGAGCTGGCGCTAGCGTTGCTCGAAGAGATTTTATATTTGCCCGATACTGCCACGGTGCATCAAATGCTGCACTGCGTCAGCGCACGCCTGGGGCGCCAGTTCGCGAAGCGCATGCGTGGTGCCGCGGTGGCCGATCGTCTGCAGGAACTGGCGGCACTGCTGGCAGCGCATGGTGTGATGAGTAAAGTGGATGAAGAGGCCGACGCCTTTGTGTTGACGGAATATACCTGTCCATATTACAGCTTGGCACGGGAACATCGCGAAGTCTGTGACATGGAGAGCGAGGCGATGGAACTTGCTCTGGGCTCGCCGGTCATCCTGTATCAATCGCGGCTTGACGGGCACAAGGGGTGTCAGTTTCAGGTCAAAAAATAGCGCAGCATGGCCCATGCTTAGCGAGAATGGGCGCGTGAGGAGAGGCAATGGTTACGGAGTTGAGCATCCGGAACCTGCAGGTGAGCGTTGATGGGAAGCGCATTCTGCGGGGTCTAAACTTAGACATCAAACAAGGCGAAGTGCACGCTCTTATGGGGCCGAATGGCTCAGGCAAAAGCACGCTGGCCTATGCCCTGATGGGGCACCCCAAATACCACATCGAGGCTGGAGAGGTCTTGCTGGGTGGTGAAAACCTCCTTGAACTCACTGCCGATGAGCGTGCCCGACACGGGTTGTTTCTGGCTTTCCAATATCCCACAACGATTTCAGGAGTAACGCTGGCCGATTTTCTGCGTCGTTCGCTCAGCGCAGTACGCTTTGCCCGTGACGGTGGTCCGGTGGACACGGCGGACAATGGTCAGAGGAAAACGACGCTCATTCCCATGCGCGATTTTCGCCGTGAATTGCTCCAGAAGATGAAGGACCTGGGCGTTGATCAGTCTTTTGCCCGACGCTACGTGAACGAGGGCTTCTCGGGTGGCGAGAAGAAACGCGTCGAGATCTTGCATATGGCCATGCTGGCACCGAAGATTGCCATCCTGGATGAGACCGATTCAGGGTTGGACATTGACGCACTACGCACTGTAGCAGAAGGCGTGAATGCGTTGATTGGGCCGCAGCTCGGTGTTTTATTGATCACGCATTACCAGCGTTTGCTGAGCTACATTAAACCACATTTTGTGCATATACTCCTGGATGGGCAGTTAGTCGAATCGGGTGGCTCAGAACTCGCAGAAATGCTGGAAGCCAAAGGCTATGACTGGGTCCGCGAAAAATATGCTGAGCCAGTGGCATAAACGCCTGGCTCTCTATGGATAAACAAAGGAGACATGTATGCCAACGCCAACGGCACAGGACGAACGCGTGGAAGTACGCGCCCTGAAGGGGGAGTACCAGTTTGGCTTCCACGATCCTGATCAGTCGGTATTTCGGGCTAAAAAGGGTCTAGATCGTGAGATCGTTGAGCAGATCTCGGAGATGAAAGGGGAGCCAGAGTGGATGCGTGACTATCGGCTACGGGCCCTGGAGATCTTCCTCCAGAAGCCACTGCCGACCTGGGGTGGCAAAGTCTCGGACATTGACTTTGACGACATCTACTACTACGTCAAGCCAAGCCAGGGAGAGGGCCGCACCTGGGAGGACGTGCCTGAGAATATCAAGAAAACCTTTGACCGTCTGGGAATTCCGGAGGCCGAGCGCAAGTTTTTGGCCGGTGTGGGGGCACAGTACGACTCGGAAGTAGTGTACCACAGCCTGAAAGAGGACCTGGAAAAACTAGGTGTCATCTTTGTGTCGCCGGACCAGGCGCTGCGGGAATATCCCGATCTCATGCAGGAGTATTTTGGCACGATTATTCCGCCTGAGGACAATAAATTTGCCGCCCTGAATACGGCGGTTTGGAGTGGTGGCAGCTTTATTTATGTTCCCCCTGGAGTGACGGTGGACGTGCCGCTGCAGGCCTACTTCCGCATCAATAGCGAGAATATGGGACAGTTCGAGCGCACCCTGATCATTGTCGATGAGGGTGCGCAGGTGCATTACGTTGAGGGCTGCACCGCTCCTACGTACTCGAGCGAATCGCTCCACAGTGCGGTCGTTGAAATCATTTGTAAGCCTGGCTCACGCGTCCGCTATACCACCATCCAGAACTGGGCGGATAACGTCTATAATCTGGTGACGAAGCGCGCCGTGGCCTACAAAGAAGCCACCATGGAATGGGTGGACGGCAACCTTGGCAGCAAGCTGACAATGAAATATCCGTCCGTCTACATGCGTGGTGAGGGCGCACACGCCGAGATCCTCTCCATTGCCTTTGCGGGTCATGGTCAGCATCAAGACGCTGGCGGCAAAGTGGTGCATGGCGCGCCCCATACCTCGTCGATTATTACCTCGAAATCCATTAGCAAAGATGGTGGGCGGAGCACCTATCGCGGCCTTGTGAAAGTCACAGATGGGGCCAAGGGAGCGCGTTCCAAGGTCGTGTGTGATGCGCTCATCCTCGATAGAGAGTCGCGCTCTGACACCTATCCGGTGATGGAGGTCGACGAGGCAGAGGTGAGCATTGCCCATGAGGCGACGGTGAGCCGGATTCAGGACGAACAGCTCTTCTACCTGATGAGCCGTGGGCTATCGGAGACCGAGGCGTCAACGATGATTGTCAATGGTTTCATCGAACCGCTCGTTAAAGAGCTGCCCATGGAATATGCGGTGGAAATGAACCGCCTGATCGAACTGCAAATGGAAGGCTCGGTCGGCTAAGACTGGGGCGGATGAGGAGGCATTGTGGCGATCAGTACAGGAGTACAGACACTGAGCGCTGAGGCCGTTGAGGCGCTCAGCGCCTCCAAACACGAACCTAGGTGGATGCGCGATCGACGCCTGGCTGCCTGGCAGTTGAGTGAGGAGCTGGCGCTGCCGCTGGGGACAGAGGAAGAGTGGCGGCGCACTGACTTGCGTGGTCTGGAGCTGGAGCATTATCTACCGCTCCCACCTCAGGTGCCAGCCGTGCAGCGCTGTGAGGCACTGTCTGCCTTCTTCGTGGAACATATGACGCTGCCGGAGACGCCTGTGGGTGGTCTGGTAGTGCATCAGGATGGTTCGGCACTCTGGCAGATATTGGATGACACCTTCAAAAGCCGGGGGGTAATTTTTTGTGCCATGGATACGGCGGTGCAGCAGCATCCTGCACTCGTGCAAACCCACTTTATGACCGAGGCCGTGCCGGTAGCGACCAGTAAGTTTACGGCGTTGCATGGTGCCCTGTGGAATGGTGGAACGTTTCTCTATGTCCCCCCTGGGGTCGCCGTGCAGCTCCCGCTGCACGCGCTCACGGCGCATATGACGGCGTCAGGCATGGAGCAATCGCATATTTTGCTCATCGCTGACACACACAGCCAGGTGACCTTTGTGCAGGAAGATGTCTCTGGCAGCGCTGATCTGCCAGGGCTGCATAACGGTGTGGTGGAACTCTATCTCAAGGCTGGGGCTCAGGTGACGTATCTTCAGGTGCAGAACTGGAGCCGCCGCCTGTGGGGCGTGAGCTACCAGCGTGCCGTGCTCGCTGCCAACAGCCAGTTGCGCTGGGCTGT
The DNA here is from genome assembly GCA_048594805.1 of Candidatus Entotheonellaceae bacterium. GTDB lineage: Bacteria > Tectomicrobia > Entotheonellia > Entotheonellales > Entotheonellaceae > SXND01. Next base: position 19,324 of record JBMDXC010000751.1, read on the forward strand.
GGCGGCTTTAGGGAGTCGGTTGCATTGGACGGCACAGAGCGTGCTACTCAATGAAGCCGGCAGTAGTGCACATCTCTATGGCTTGGTCTTCGCCGATGGCCGCCAGCATCTGGATTATCAGACGCGGCAGGACCATCTGGCGCCACACACGGAGAGCGATTTGCTGTTCAAAAGCGCCCTGCTGGACCGGGCGCGCACCGTTCTGCGTGGGGTGGTGCACTTGCGGCCCGTAGCGCAACAGACCAGTGCCTACCAATCGACTCATAGCCTGTTACTGAGTGATAAAGCGCGCGCTGATGCGCTGCCTATCCTGGAGATTGAGGCAGACGACGTGCGCTGCAAGCACGGCTCGACCACCGGCATGGTGGACGACGAGCAAATCTTTTATTTGATGAGCCGCGGCTTGTCGCGGCAGGAGGCACAACGCTTGCTCGTCCAGGGGTTCTTTGAGACGGTGATCACAGAGTTTCCCGTGGAAGGTGTGCAAGAAAAAATCCGTCTGGCGATTGAAAGCCGCATCTGAGGCAGAGGAGAGGGAAAGCCTATGGCAGAGTATGCCCATCCCGAAGTACTCGTCAGCACCGACTGGGTCGCAGAGCATGCCAATGACCCCAACGTGCGCATTGTTGAGTCTGATGAAGATGTGCTCCTGTATGACGTAGGCCATGTTCCTGGCGCCATCAAAGTGGACTGGCACTCCGAACTGCAGCACCAGGTGGTGCGCGACTACATTGATAAGGACGCGTTCGCCAAACTCGTGGGTGGCAAGGGCATCGGTAACAACCACACCATCGTGTTCTATGGTGACCGGAACAACTGGTGGGCTTGCTATGCAATGTGGGTCTTCAAGATGTACGGGCATCAGGACTGCCGGATCATGAATGGTGGGCGGCAAAAGTGGATCGATGAAGGGCGTCCCCTGACGCAGGAACGCCCCAATTATCCTGCCGCGACCTATACAGCCAGCGGTCCTGATCTCTCCATCCGTGCCTTCCGACAGGAGGTGGCGGATCATATCCAGGCGCACAAACCCCTCATTGATGTGCGCTCGCCCGGCGAATACAGCGGGGAACTCTTGCACATGCCCGACTATCCGCAAGAGGGGGCTCTGCGTGGCGGGCACATTCCGGGGGCGGCAAGTGTCCCCTGGGGCCAGGCGGTGGCGCCGAATGGCACGTTTAAGAGTGCGGATGAACTCAAGGCCCTGTACGAGGGGCGGGCCGGGCTTAAGCCACAGGATGATGTTGTGGTATACTGTCGCATTGGTGAACGCTCGAGCCACACCTGGTTTGTACTGACGTACTTATTAGGGTATCCTCACATACGGAATTACGACGGCTCTTGGACGGAGTGGGGCAATTTGGTGGGTGCCCCGATCGAGAAGACGGCCTAAGCGCAAGGGTGCAGTAGACAGCCAGGAGTGCCCTTCCTGGCTGTGATATCGGGCCATTCCACGAGTGCAGCAGTGAGAAGGACTGAGAAGCCATGGCAGAATGGGTCAAAGTTGCTCAGGTTGGAGAATTAGCGCCAGGACAAAAGAAGCCAATCGATCTCGATGGTATCGCCGTGCTCCTCTTTAATGTGGGTGGACAGTATTATGCCATCGAGGATGTGTGTACGCATGACGGAGCACCTCTGTCTGGCGGCAGGTTTAACGGGACCTATATTGCCTGCCCACGCCACGGCGCGCGGTTTGATGTCTGCACGGGCAAGGCTCTGACCATGCCGGCGGTTGAGCCTGTGGAGAGCTATCCTGTCAAGGTTGAGGGCAACGATATCCTCGTGGAAGTGGATCTATAAGAGGTTGGCACACTGTGGTGCCAGGCAGAACGAGGAGGATCCAGAGATGCCTGGGCAAGAAGCTGTGTATGAGATATTGAAGCAGGTATACGACCCGGAGGTTGGAATCAATATCGTTGATATGGGGCTCATTTATGGCGTGGAGATCGAAGAGAACAAGATCGACTTGATCATGACCTTGACGAGTCCTGCCTGCCCTGCCGGCCCGCATATTCTGCAACAGATTGACGACAAGCTCAAAGAGATGGAGGGTGTGGAGGACGTGGACATTCGGGTCGTATGGACGCCGCCGTGGAGCCCGGATATGCTGTCAGAGGAGGCCAAGGATCAGCTTGGTATTTTCTAGGCAGAGGGAGAGTACTATGACGGACCATGCATACCCCGAGGCCCTCCAGGAAATTATTGAGACATTTCGCGATGCTTCCCAGGAAGAACGGCTCGATATGCTACTGGAATACGCCATGAATCTGCCTGAGCTTCCAGAGGAGCTGCACAACGCCCGCGACACCATGGAGCAGGTGCACGAGTGTCAGAGTCCGGTTTTTCTCTCGGCAAAACTCCTCGACGATAAGGTGCACTACTACATCGACGTACCACGTGAAGCTCCGACTGTGCGCGGTTTTGCGGGTATCCTCTACGAAGGCCTGAATGGCTCTCCTCCCGAGACCATCGTCGCCGTACCGAACGATCTCTACCAGCAACTTGGCTTGCACAAAGTCCTCTCACCGCTACGCTTGCGCGGCTTGACGGCGTTGCTGAACCGCATGAAGCGCAATGCCCGCGAATTGGCAGAGGCCGCATAGCGCGGCCTCTATCATCCTCCCTGGCCCTCTAAGGCTTGACGTTCCTCAGGGGACAAGTGACTCAGGGCTTGCTCGACAATGTCCAGCTCCACCCGGGCACTCCAGGTCTCTAAGAGGCGTTTGGTCACCGGGCCAGGTATCTTCTGACCAATACGGATCCCGTTGAGACGCCCCACGGGTAAGATGCACTTGCTGGTGCTGGTGATGAACGCCTCGTCAGCGTTGTAGACATCATAGGGCGTAATATCAGCCTCACGACACGAGATGCCCAGTTCCTCGGCCAGTTCGAGCACCACCTCGCGTGAAATCCCTCCAAGCGCATTGCGTTCAAAGGGGGTAATGAGGCTCCCTTTACGCACCAGGAAAAAATTCCCCGAGGTATATTCGGTGATGTTGCCGTCGAGATCCAGGAGCAAGGCCCACGCCTCCGGGTCGCGCTGCTGCACTTCCAGCTCAGCCAACACCAGATTCATACGGCTCACGGTCTTGGCACGGGGTTCCACGCTCTGTGGAGGGGTATGACGGATGCCTGGCGTGATCAGCGACACACCCAGCTTGTGGTAGCGGGCAAAGCTGTCAAAAGGTAAGGGTTCAGTCAGGATCACCACAGTTGGCACCCCTGTTGTGCGTAATGGCCCACGTGAAATGACCTGAGTGATCCAGATATCGTCATAGGGTTGGAGAAACGCGACATTGTGCTCGACCACCCGGAGGGTATGCGCCTCCATCTCGTCGATCGTCAGCCCTGGATCGATGCGAATGTAATAGAGCGAACGATACAGACGCTCCATATGCTCACGCAGCTTATACGGGCGATGCCGGAATGTGCGGGCAGTATCAAACACTCCATCTCCCATACGAAAGCCACGGTCAAACACTGACACGCTCGCCTGACTGGCCGGTACCAGACGTCCGTTGACGTACACGACGGGCTCGCTCATGCTCTTTCCCTTCTGGTACGATACGGTGAGTGACAAACCTTGCCCCAGCATACGCTATCGACCTGGCACAACGCAAGCCGGCATGCTCTGTTATTGCAAGCGTCCGTGGTTTTTGTTACAACTCTGCCACCGCAGCTGATAGTGATCACTATCAGACATGGGGCATCCTCATGCAGGCTACATACATCATGCTGTGTCATAGAGGGAAGACGGTAACAGTAGACGAGAGGATGGACGACCTCAGGCCGAGAAGGAGGCAAGCGCATGGCACGACTCGACGATAAAGTAGCGCTCGTGACGGGAGCGGGGCGGGGTATCGGACGCGCTATGGCCGTGCGGTTGGCACAAGAGGGAGCACACGTGGTAGCCGCCGATATTGATAGGCGTCTGGCGGAAGAGACTGCCGCGCAAGTTGCGGGGCTTGGGCGCAAGAGTCTGGCCCTGCAGGCAGATGTCTCACGCCGGGCTGACATTGAACAGATGGTCCAACGCAGCGTCGCGAGCATGGGGCGCATAGATATCCTGATGAATAATGCTGGCGTGCTACGCATCCAGGAAGTCTTGGACATCACCGAGGCCGATTGGGATTTTGTGTGCAATGTCAACCTCAAAGGGGCATTCTTTGTGATGCAAGCAGTGGCGCGCCAGATGATCCAGCAAGGAAGTGGTGGTAAAATTATCAATACGGCCTCCATTTCCGGGAAACAACCTGAGCCGTATTTCTTGCATTACGGGGTCAGTAAGGCCGGGGTCATTTCCATGACGAAGAGTGCTGCTGTGGCCTTCGGACCTCACCATATTAACGTCAATGCCATTTGTCCTGGCACCACTGTCACTGACATGTCTATGATGGCGCTGCACGCACGCGCTGAGCGGCATCGGGTCTCTGTGGAAGAAGAGGTCCAGCGTCGTATTGCTGCCCTCCCGACAGGACGTCGGAATCAACCTGAAGATATTGCAGCTATGGCAGCCTTTTTGGCCTCTGTTGATGCCGATAACATTACCGGGCAGGCCTATAACGTCGATGGCGGGGCAGTCATGATCGCCTAGGGCGACCAATGAGGCACAGAACGTCTGGTCCACAACCAGGCAGGGCAAGACATGTGAGAAGGATCGGCTCATGATTTTGGCGGGCGACATCGGCGGTACGAACTCACGACTGGCGCATTTCGAGATAGTACAGGGGCGTGTGCAACCGATCGTGGAAGAGACGTTTCCAAGTCGTGGGTCTGCCAGCCTTGGCGACATTGTACGCACGTTCGTCTCGAAACATAACCTGCGTGTCACCCATGCCTGTTTTGGCATTGCTGGGCCGATACGACACGGTCGCAGTGAGACCATTAATCTGGCGTGGGTGGTGGATGCAGAGCAACTTGCCCAACAATTTAGGCTGGCGAGGGTATGGCTCATTAATGATCTGGAAGCCAATGCATACGGCGTTGCGGCTCTTGCCCCAGAAGATTTTGTTGTCCTGAATGAGGGCACGTCAGACGCCGAGGGCAACGCTGCCGTGATTGCCGCTGGGACAGGTTTGGGCGAAGCCGGTCTCTACTGGGACGGTAAGCAGCACTGGCCGTTTGCTTCAGAAGGCGGCCATGCCAGTTTCGCACCAGATAATGCCCTGCAGGTGGAACTCCTCCAGTATCTCCAACAACAGTTTACGCACGTCAGTTGGGAGCGGGTCCTGTCTGGACCGGGGTTATACAATGTCTATACCTTCCTACGCGATACTAAGCGTGGTGTTGAACCGGCCTGGCTCACGGAGGAGTTGCGCCAAGTTGACCCCCCGGCAGCCATCGCTGGCGCTGCTCTGGCTGGTACATCTGACCTCTGTGTGCAGGCACTCGACCTCTGTGTGGCGCTCTATGGGGCAGAGGCTGGGAATCTTGCGCTGAAAGTGATGGCGACTGGTGGGGTGTTCGTAGGAGGAGGTATCGCACCGAAAATTGTGGCCAAACTGAAGGAGTCGACCTTCATGCAAGCGTTTTGTGCTAAAGGCCGAATGCAATCAGTGCTTACCGCGATCCCTGTCCGTGTGATCATGAACGACAAGACAGCGCTCTACGGGGCAGCCCGCTGTGCTGCCCTCCGAGCTGCCATGCTTTAAATCAGACCACATGGAATTGGCACACAAGTAACGCACCCATCACTCGGGTCGCACCGCACTCCCGGTCGTAGGGGCAAAAGTTTCTGGCGAGGACCTGGATGATGGCCCGGAGCGCCTTCGGGGGCAGGCACATGCAAGATGTGTGTGTTCAAATATGCTCGGCACCCGTACCATAACGCGTCATGACGCTGTCGATGATGCCAGTGGTTGATACACCAGGGATATAGGGCACGATACGGACCTCACCACCATAGGCTTCTACTTCCTTGCTGCCTACTATGGTGTCGAATGTATAATCCCCGCCTTTGACGAGAATGTGCGGTCGCAAGAACTCGATAAGGGCCAAGGGGATTGCTTCGCTGAAAATAGTGACGTAGTCAACGCATGCGAGGGCCGCTAACAGACGTGCCCTTTCGTCCTGGGGGAGCAAGGGCCGTTTGTCTCCCTTCAACAGGCGTACAGAAGCATCATCATTGAGTCCTATCACCAGGCAATCTCCCATGGCACGCGCCTGCTGGAGGTATTGAATGTGCCCTACGTGCAAGAGGTCAAAACATCCATTCGTAAAAACGATACGCTCTCCTTGCTGGCGACGGTACTGCAAGGCGATAGCGAGCTCGCCCTGCTGCAGTATTTTACGCGCTCCAAAAGTATCTCCAACGCGCAGTGCTGCACGTAGCTCCTCTAGTAGGACCGTCGCAGTCCCTAACTTACCCACGACAATACCAGCAGCTATATTTGCCAGGTGTGCGGCATCTGCGAATGCGAGTCCACACAGAACTGCCATGCTGAAGGTCGCCATGACCGTATCCCCAGCGCCTGTCACATCGAAAACCTCCCGGGCTCGGGTCGGGATATGGACTGGTGCCTGCGGAGGCTGAAACAGGGTCATGCCATCCTTCCCGCGCGTCACGAGCAGGGCCCGTGCCTGGCTCTGCTGCAAGAGCCTATCCGCCGCTAATGCTAAAGCCGCCTCATCACCCACCATGATGCCGCTGGCGCGTTTGACTTCCTCAAGATTGGGCTTTAATACCGTGGCGCCACGGTAGTGTGAGAAGTCTTGCGCTTTGGGGTCAACAAAGATCGGGCGATCAGCAGTACGGGCCAGCGCAAACAGAGGCTCTAGAAGGGCAGGAGTACAGACCCCTTTCTGGTAATCGGAGCACACCACACCGTCGATGTCTCGCATGAGAGGCGCCATGGACTGCAATGCTTGAGAGACTAAGGATGGCGACAAGGGGTTTTGGCTTTCGTTGTCCAGACGTAAGAGCTGCTGTTGACTGGCAATGAGCCGTGTTTTCTCCGTGGTTGGACGGGTCTCGTCCTGCACGAGCCACGTATCGGCAAGGCCGTGTTCGTGCAGCTGCTCTCGGACGCGATGCCCGGTAGCGTCAGCACCAATCACACCGAGCAACAGCACATCACACCCTAGGGCCCGAAGATTCGCTGCGACATTGGCAGCCCCTCCCAGAACGTGACCTCGCTCCGTGCTTTCGAAGATAGGCACTGGGGCTTCTGGTGAAATACGGCTCACCTTGCCCCACAGATAAGTATCACACATGATGTCCCCTACCACCAAAATGGTTGGTCGGGGTTGTTGCAAACATCTATCGAACCATGCCTCCATTACCTAGCGCCTTTTTTTGACTTTCGCTGTTGCACCTGCGCCACCACCGCATTGTACAGCTTGGGAAGCAACCAGGCAGGCTTACGAGAAGTGCAACTGCCTTGGACTTCTTCACCATGGGCGTATATGAGATGCGGAAAGGCAGGCCTTGTCTGCCAGGGGGTCGCCATGACATCGAGGGGCTACAAAAATGACTTCCCGGGTATTGTAACGGCTGTACGTATTGAGCAGCCAATGGATAGAACCACCTAGCCACGGTACAAAGAAATCTGCACGGACCAACGTTTGCATAAACGGCGTTCCCTAGCCCTTACTCTCCAAGGTCTCCAGGATCATGGCATACAGGAGGGGGAGCATGATCTCGTGGTGCCCGATGAGAGTGTAGCCCGCTCCTCCATCTTGCGTGGGGCGCTGCACGACATTATAGGCGGGACGATAATGCTGGATCATATCTAGGTTCACCGTGAGAAAACGCTCCACGGGATAGCCCACATTGCGACAGAGGGTAAGGGCCTTGAGAAAGACTTCAGGTAACAACACCGCTGAACCAATATTCCAATAACAACCACCGTCATGTAACTCGCGCAGCAACAGCGTCAAACGTTGGAAATCTCTATACGTGGCTTGTCCGAGGAGAGCCCCGTCAGTCGTGGGGTGCATATGAATGGTATCCGTCCCCATGGCGACATGCACGGTTAACGGAACTTGATACGTGTAAGCCGCGGCCAAGAGGCTGTATTGTCTATAGGGGAAATCCCCCTGCGCCAGCGCCTGGCCGAGCGCAGCTCCCATACCAATATGCCCACCCGCACACTCCTGCAGAGCCTGGTTCATCAAATGAGGCGTCTCTTCAACCATGCCAAACTGTCCAGAGATCAGGTTCTGAGCCACATCTTCGGAGGTCATACCGATAAGCGCGACTTCAAGATCATGGATGGCCCCAGCCCCGTTCAGGACGAGGCCCTGTAACCATCCACGGCGCATCATCTCGATGAGGAGAGGGCTCAGCCCACACTTAATAACGTGGGCACCGAGAGCAAAAATGATGGCACGACCACGCCGACGTGCGGCTACAAAACCATCCACAACGGAAAGGATGTCTTTCCCCTTGAGAATATGGGGAAACAAGAGACGGAGGGTGGGTTGGGCCTGCCAGGCAGACACATCCATGAAGTCCGCCACGCTCACCTTATGTTGCCGTTGATGGATAGAATAGGTTTGTACGTGCCTGAGCACGTGAAAGTCTTCTGCATTGAAATGCATGCGACACCCCTGAGTTGTTACCGTAGAAAGCTGGCATGACTAACGAGGCTCATCCAATATGCCATCACGATCATGAGTAGTGCTTGCCTTGATCACCACTGGTATGCCCACAGCCAGACATCGCGGCGGTACCGCAGTCAGCACCACAGCATTGGCCCCGATACAACAATAATCACCAATGTCGATCTGTCCGAGGAGCTTAGCACCGGCGCCAATCAGGACGTGATGCCCAATGTGTGGGGCCCCACCCTCCCAGATCGCCAGGGTTACTCCGAGGGTACAGCCTTCTCCTACGACAGCTTTGGAATGCATGATGATACCACCAAAGTGTTGGATGCGTAAGCCTGGCACTATTGTAGCCTCGGCTGGAAGAGAAATCCCGGTCGTGATCTCAATAAAACGCTCGATGAAAAAGCGCAACGGTTGGGTGATTCAAACACGGACACGTGGTAATAATCTGCGACATCGATGGTTAATGCATTGAACATAGCTGGCCTCGAGGGCAGAGAGGGATTAATTCGTACCGGGTTTGAAGTTGTACTTATAATTGTACTGGTAATGCGAGAATGGGGCTTGGCGTACATCGTTAAGGACAATGCCAAACACTTTGTCGGTCCCCAAGGTATCGAGAGCTTTCGTAACCATATCTCTTGTGGTACTTTCTGCTCTTACAATCAGAACAATACCATCAACCACTTCTTCGAAGATATTCATATCGGACGATGGCAGAATCGGTGGAGAATCGATAAGAATGAAATCGTACTGCTCACGTAAGACGTCAAACAGAGCTCGCATGCGGGGTGAACTGAAGAGACTTGTAGAACTCTGTGTCCTGCGTACGGCTGGGAGCACAGCAAGATTATCATCGGCAAAGGGCACCAGAGTATTAGCAACAGGCACCATGGTTAATTGGAGGTCAGACTTACTCGACAGGATATCGACCAACCCCTCCTGCAGGTCTACTTTCAAATACAGCGGGATACTCGGTCTGCGGAAATCCCCTTCAAGCACCAGGGTCCTTTTCCCGAAATCTTTGGCCATAACCACTGCCACATTGAGTGCCGTGACGGTTTTGCCCTCATTTGGTAAGGCACTCGTAATAGCAATGATTTTATGGATGTTCCCTTTGCTGAAATCAGCAATTTTCGTATACAGGAGGCGGTATTGTTCTGCGATATACGAATCAGATTCTTGCAATACAAGGAGACTATGGTCTTTACCGAAATCAGTATGATACCTCGGAATGGTGACCAGAACAGGTACATCAACCGCCCCATAGATATCGTCTGGCTGGCTTAAGACCGGATGAAAGTAATGCAACAGAAGAAGAAGCCCGACGCCGAGTCCCCCACCGAGTGCAGCGCCAATACCCACGACGAGGGAACGCTTAGGCCAAGAGGGCGCAGTTGGGAAATGGGCCGGATCCAGGATACGAAACTGCTCACTTTGTTGTTTTTTCTCAAGATTTTCTGAGGTCTTGGCATGGAGTTTCTTTTCCAGCAGGGACTGGTAATTGTTCAAGGAAATACTGTGATCTCTCATGAGTTCAGCGAGTTTTTCTTCATTGGCCGGCGTGGCATTAACGTACTCTTCTAGCTTGTGCATCTGTGCGATGATCCGCTCACGTCTCACACGGAGTGTAGCGAGCTCACGTTCGACAGCAGAATTGACCACTGGCAAGGCTGCCACAGTCGTCCCCGGCGCCTTCGCACGGACAGGATGCGCCGCCTCCTTGGCCGCAGCGGGTAATGGAAGAGATGGCGCGGCAGGCGACGGCAGCGCCGTCGATGCAGCACTGGGCCTAGGCCCTGGGGCTGCATCGGGAGTCGATGATTCAGACTGTTGCCGATCTGTTTGGTCTAAATCTTCGATTTGTTTTTTGAGCGAGACAATATCGGGGTAATTTTCATTAAACGTCGCACGCAGTCTTGCTAGTTCCTGCTTTAAGGCTTCCAACTTTGGAGGGGCTTGGAGCTTCACATCGAGTGGCTGTGGCTGGAGAGCACTGGGAGTGGTTGTGGACTGCAAGAGCGTTAGCTCTTGCAGTACTCTGCGTTTTTCCGCAGCGTTCTTGTGCTCCTGCGCCTGGGTCTGCTCAGCGCTCTTGATGGAGTCCTCGGTAGCATTCAAGTCTTTCTGGAGTCTATCCAGAATCCTGAGATTCGCATCAAGTTGCGCCGGCAGCGCCCCTCGATGTTGCTGCTGATATTCTTTCAGCTTATGCTCCTGCTTCTGCAACTCTCTCTCTGCTTCTGCCAGTTGGCTCGCTAATAACTCTGAGGTCCCCTCTGCCTGTCGCTCTCTTGACTTTACATTCTCTGCGAGGAACAGCAAAGCTAAGGCATTGGTGACACGCATCACGGTATGAGGATCCTGGCCATTATAGATCACCAAAAAAGCCTCTTTGCCTATGACTTTTAGTACAATATCTTGTCTCATGCGACCAATAATCTCTTCAGGTACTTCATCCTGAGTCCGTGGCGTCCATAGCTTTGCTCTAGAGAGACCGTATTGCATCAACATGTGCTTGACTTTAGCCTGGACACGGCCCAGCAGATCATGGCGTTGCGCAGGTGCAACATCTTCTCGCGTGTAGAGGTCATATTCCTTAATAATCTTTACTAGATTTGTCCGGCTCATGATCTGCTGACTTATCGTCCGCAGGCGGTCAGCCACTGTCCCAGGAACGGTAGGGGTGACATACGATATCCGGACTTTCTGTGGTTCTACGAGAATTAAGGTGGAAGATTGATAGTTTGGAGGGATCAAGAAGCATGCGACATATCCCACCACCCCCCCTAGCACTGACGGAATGATCAACCACCATTTGCGTCGCCAAAAGATTGCAACATAATCTTGCCACGATACACTATGAACTGTCTGATGTAGAGCCAAGCTTACCGTTCTCTTGGACACATCCATGATGCTAAGAGCCCCCGAGGTGTGCAAATCATGCTTTGGGCAATAGCTTATGGGTTTTCTATGGAACTATTATGGTATCACCTGGTTTTAAGATGAGATTGGTTTGCTGACCCGCTAAAACATCCTTATAGCGTATGAGATGAACTGTTTCTTTGCCATCATCAGCCCTGCGACGCAGCGTGATTTTATTTTTGGAAGCAAATGGAGTAAAACCTTCTGCCAAAGAAATAGCTTGGAGAAAAGTTGTTCCAGATCTAACTAGGTGTTTGCCTTGCTCCTTGACTTCTCCGAGAATATAAATAGCATAGCTATTTACTTGAGTGACAATAACTGTAACCTGAGCAGGTTCTTTATAGTAGGCCTTGAGTTTTTAAGTGATTGCATCAGTAAGCTGCGCAGCGCTCTGCCCAGCCGCTTGCACATCCCCGATGAGGGGAAGAGAAATTTTGCCGTCCGGACGCACCGTCACCGTCCTGGATAAATCAGGATTTTTCCACACCTGCACCTCCACACTGTCCTCAGACCCGATTAGATAATCCTGAGGAAGCATTGCTTCCTCTCCTGAGGGTATGGCAGTCCGGGAAGGCGCCACCGGTGCCGAGCAAGAAGACAGCAATAGGAGTAAGAAACTACAGCATAGTAAGGCACGACACAGTTTGACCCTCACAATGACTTTATTCATCTGCTCGGCTCGCTTTCTTGTCCATGGGCCTCCGGTCTACACCGTTTGTCGTAATCATTCAAGCTCAACCGAGAAGCGGTCAGGCTGCCTACAAGAGGTAACTCCATCTCGCTATTTTCCTGTATATGAGTTGTTAAGATCCAGTATAAAAGGATCTAAAAATTTCAGACTTTCAGTAATAACCAGAAAAGCTAAATTCCAAGGATTATAATGCTTACAAATACGTATCACTACCCTATCCTAAACAGTTTCAACTGAGTGCATGAGAAAATGTTTTAAAAACCACTGAGCTCATGGTTCTGAGGGCGAATCTCCTAAGGCGGGACAATTGGGCGTCGGTCAGGTACGATGAGGGGCTGAATTCCAGCAAGAGTTCAGTCACCCTTCAGAGTACTGACCGACATGACATTGTGGGCCAAAAGTCTGCGGGTTGTCAACTGTCT
>JBMDXC010000752.1:0-2533 GCA_048594805.1 Candidatus Entotheonellaceae bacterium
TAAGGCGTTAGCCTGCTTGACCCCCTCCCTCCCAGGCGCCATATCGGGCAGTGGTGGATTGTGGTCAATGTAGTCGATGGCGACAAGCTCATCGACAATATGGTCGTTGCCCTTGTCCAATTCCGCAAACCAGCGGCGCACCAGCGCCTTGTTTTCTTCTGACATGGCCGTTCTCCCGGTGCAAAGCGGCGTCTGGGCTGCCTCAGTACACGATCAGATAACCTCTTCGGACATAGCCAGGAGAATCCAGAGACCCCTTCACCATGCGGGAGAGGGGACACTGGACCATGGTCGCAAAGGTCCCTGGCAAGGGCGCTAGTATACCTGAAAGGCTGACCATATCCGAGACAAAAGCTGACGCATGGACCCGTGACGACCGTTGTCAGGCAATAGGTTACTGCAAGCGCAACCCAGTGTACAAGAAGCGCAATGCATAATGCTAGGTGCGTTCGACCACGTCTCCCTGGAGACTGCTGAGGAAGGCCAGCACTTCGTCTCGCTCTGCTGTTAGCACCGCGAATTTCTCCAGCGCAGCGGCAGCATGCCGTATAAAGACCGCCCAGTCGCTGGCGCTGATGCCTAGGCCTTTGTGGGAGGTCTGCATATCGCGACCCGTGTAGAAGACCGGGCCGCCGGCGGCCTCGCACATGTAGTTAACGACCAGTTGGCGGTCCCTGCTGAGACTGTTCTCGCTGTGGCCTTTCCAAAATACGCCGAGCTGGGGATCATTGAGCAGCCGGGCCAGGAGATCATCGGTGACAGCGGCAATGGCGTCGTAGCCTCCAAGACGTTCGTATAAGGTCTTCGTCTGCATGCTGCTTCTCCTCTGCGGTGCTGAGAGATTGTCCAACGTTTTATTTCCTGGCCTGGGGCATGGGGTGCAGGTGTAGGTCGAGAGGGCGCGCATAGCGCACGTAGAACACGCACGGTTCCGCCCCGCAGGCGAGGGCATGCGGCACACCGCCCGGTAGACTGATGTAGCTCTGCCCACTGAGGGGTGTAGCGGTCCCGTCTGCCGCAATATAGGTAAAATTCCCCTTGAGCCAGACATAGAGTTCGTCGCTCGTGTGACTATGGTTGGGAAACGTATAGTTCGCCGGCAGGCGGACCATCACTTCGAGCGCACCGCCTTTTGCGTCTCCACGCAGAACGGCAAGCTCAGGACCCGGCGGGACACCTTCGGCCTTGAAGGGCTCCCAGACCAGCTTATTGAGGTCAACAATGGTCTGGTCAGATCCAAAAGTGAAGGGGTGCTTGTTGGACCCAGGGGTGTTTTGGGCGACGACGCTGCCCATAGTCAGCACCAGCAGCAATGCAACAGCCATACTATGGTGCAGCGCCATCAGGTGGCACCATGAGTGGAACAGAGAACGAGGGGATTGGCACAGGATAAAACGTAGTGTGGTCGTTGGACGCATACACTTGCTCCTTCTTACAGTGTTGTACCAAGGCACGCAGCGGCCCTTTTCTGCTAGGCCTGTCGATCCTCGTTCACAGACCCGGCTCGGAGTTCCAGACTCCCTTCTTGCCTCTAGAAGCATAGACAACTTGCCGCCAGGCAACCTGACGTCTACCTGCGCTATCGCTGCGATATTCCTGCGATCTTGCTCGTGCATCCTCTTGGTTTACTGTGGTACTCTGTGGGCTTCATGTCCCGCATAGACATATCGATCTGCTGGCAGCCTGCCGGCACTGCACGGAGGGTGCGGAGAGGGGATAGCCCAGCTGCGCCAAGGACTCGCGGCCTTGTGAGCCACAGGTGCGGAAGTGAACCAGACGTATTATCTTTCCCTGTTGGCCGAAACGTACGGCCAGAGAGGACAGACTGACGAGGGACTACGGATCGTGGCAGAGGCGCTCGCTGGAGTCCAAAGCGGGCGAGAGCGCTGGTGGGAAGCGGAACTGCAGTGGGTCAGGGGAGAACTCCTGCTGGGGCAAGAGGACGCCAGCCGAAATGTGGTGGAAGTAGAGCGGTGTTGCCAGCAGGCCCTCACCATAGCGCGCAACTAGCAAGCCAAAGCCCTGGATCTGCGTGCCGCTATGAGCCTGAGTCGTCTCTGGCAGGTGCACGGCAAACACGCAATGGCCCATGAGTTATTAGCAGAGATCTACGGCTGGTTCACCATGAGCTTTGGCACGGCTGTCTCCTCTCCTCTAGCGCTGGCGATACTTTTTCAGCGCCGCGCGCACCGCGTCCTCGGCGAGCACTGACGTGTGCACCTTCTGTGGACTCAGCCCGCCTAATGCCGTATTCACCTCAGCCCGTGACAGCGCCAGCGCTTCTTCCACATCGCGCCCGATGAGCAGTTCCGTGGTGACAGAGCCAGCAGCAATAGCGGCCGGGCAGCCCATCGTTTTGAATTTGGCGTCTGTAATGCGGTCATTCTCAATACGCAAATAGAGATGCATGACGTCCCCGCAGGCCGGGTTCGAGACCAGGGCCTCGGCGTCGGCTGGCTCGATCGTACCGACGTTCCTCGGGTGCTCAAAATGCTCCTGGACGATGTCAGAATATTGCACGGCTTCTCTCCCG
>JBMDXC010000753.1:0-2674 GCA_048594805.1 Candidatus Entotheonellaceae bacterium
CACAAGTGGCATCGCTTGAGGCGACGATCCGAGACCTGACCCAACGTCTCTACGGCACCAAGAGCGAGAAATCGGCAGGTCCTGATGATGTGGATGCGTCCAAGCCGTCGCGTCTTCGCCATCGGGGGCAACAGCCTGGCAGCAAGGGCCATGGCCGCAGCGACCGTTCGGCCCTGCTGGTAGTGCCCGAAGTGCATGACTTGAGCCCCGCGCAGGCATGCTGCCCGGCCGGTGGCGAAGCGGTCGCCCCGTTTCCTGGTGCAGAAGAATCCACCATAATTGAAGTGCAGGTCCAGGCCCATCTGCGACGCATCCAACGGCGCCGTTATCAAAAGACGTGTGGGTGCCCGCAGGTTCCAGGCCTTGTGACGGCACCGCCCGCGCCGCGCGTGATCCGGAAAAGTCCGCTGGGGGTATCGGTGTGGACCACGGTGCTGCTGGACAAATACCTCTATGGCCGTCCCACCTACCGGTTATGCGAACAGCTCAAGCATCACGGTTTACCCCTGTCCCAAGGCACCCTCACCAATGGGTTGCAAACAATAGCAGTGCTGTTTGAGCCGGTGATGCTCAAGCTGTATGAGCGGCAGATGCGCGAAAAGCGCTTCCATGGGGATGAAACGCGGTGGGAGGTGTTTGAAGAAGTCGAGGGGAAAACGGGTCATCGCTGGTATCTCTGGGTGATGCAGTCGGCCTCGGTGGTGTTTTACCGCATGGCTCCTGGGCGGGGGGCCGATGTCCCCACAGCGCATTTTGCCAAGCTGCACAAGGACCTGGTGGACGTGGTGTTGGTGTGTGACCGGTATAGTGCCTACAAAGGCCTGGCCAAGGACGGTAACGATTTGATCTTGGCCTTTTGTTGGGCGCATGTGCGGCGGGATTTTCTCAAGGCGGCGCGCAGTTGGCCGGAGCTCGAGAGGTGGATGTTCGTTTGGATCGAAGATATCCGCGAGCTCGACCGTCTCAATGCCGCCCGTCTGGAGGTGTGGGATGAGACGTTGCCGCTTGCTCTACAACCGTCGGCCTTTGCTGAGCGCCACCATGACCTGGAAACCCAACTGAGCCAGATGCGAGCGTGCTACCAGGCGCATCTGCAAGAGCCTTCCCTCCACCTCGCCAAGCAAAAAGTCCTGAGTAGTCTGCACACCCACTGGGAGGGGCTCACGGTCTTTGCGGGGCGTCCAGAAGTGGCGATGGACAATAACACAGCGGAACGCACCCTGCGCAACCCAGTGGTGGGTCGCAAGAACTACTATGGCTCTGGCAGTGTGTGGAGTGCCCACCTGACAGCGAGGATGTTTAGCGTATTGCAAACGGTCTTGCTGTGGGGCCTCAATCCGCACCATTGGCTGAGCACCTTCTTACAAGCTTGTGCCGAAAACGGCGGCACATGCCCGACAGACCTCAGCTCGTTCCTGCCCTGGCATATGACGCCGGAGCGCAGAGAGGAACTCGCTCGACCGGCCCCAGTGATGGTGTCTCCCCTCACTCCTGGGGCCCAAGCGGAGGATGAAACGGAAGCTGTCGACACCTCCTAACACCGGCTCCGCTAGGTCGCTTGCTCCAACCTCGGACCCATAGCCCAATGGCTCGACTGGGAGACCGCCAAACGGGGTGAGCGCAGCGTTGGTCTGCCCGACAGAGTCATACCCCGTATCAAGAGTGGGGGGAGCATCTTGCCCAATCACTCTCGACGCCATGATGACGCGGTGTTCTGCTGTTCACTTCTTGTCACGGGTTCGCCGAAACTTTACGGTGCACCAGAGGCATGTCCTTGATCTTGTTGGGCTTCAAACATGGTGCATTAGGCCACTGTTCCGAGTGTTTCCGAATTAACCAACAGAGTCAATTATGGCGTGGTTTGTTGGGTTATGTGTGATAGCACGTTTCTACCACATCCCGCCCACCACATCCACCCCGTCGTCGGCCTTCACCTGGGCATGCTCGCCCACCTCGCTCACCCTTGAGCTACGGGGACTTCAGGCCAGCCACAAAATGGAAATTCCTGTACGATCAAGGAGGGGAGAATGACAAAAGTCTGAGTGTACGCCATCGGCAACCCCACGACCCTGGAATCCAACAAGAGCCTTCCAGGTAACCATCATGTGTCGACAGCCAAACTCATCGCACAACGATAATCATGTTGAAAGGGGTGGGTTATTACGGCTTTGATCGCAGCGCTCTAAGAAAAGCCAATAAGTGCATGAGCGCCTGATTATCGGCAAGATCGGTGAATTCTACCGTGTGTCGATGTCCATCCTCCTCAACGGTGATGACATGCTGTTGATAATCCGCGGCGCCCGGTGGGGGCGAACCGAGCCGCTGGGGCAACTCGAAAAATCGCGCCTCGGTGATGAGTCGCCGCAACTCTTCGCGTTGTTCGTTTGATAAATCGTTACTATCGACTGTCGCCAGTTGACTGAGGTGCGGAATGAAAGCAACGCCACCTTCCGTCTTAAACTGTATGCGCATATGGGTTGCCTTGGTTTGTGAGTTTGCCTCCCTTGCATCGACGCTGGAGCTGGAAGGTATGGCTCCTACCAATAATACCAGCAGATATACACAAAAAGCCAGGAAACATCTTGCCATAAGTTTTTCCTACGACGCGACTTTGGGCCCGCCATGCTACGGACCGCTTGTTGCTTGATGCTGCCCACCACGCCCAACGGCGGGG
>JBMDXC010000754.1:0-2580 GCA_048594805.1 Candidatus Entotheonellaceae bacterium
CTATCCACCACTACCTCATCCCAAACAGACCACTGGCGGCCAGGTATTTCCCCAGATGCAAATCGCCATGTTCCCACGCCTTGAGCGCTTCGACGTGGACTTCGATCTCCCTGAAGCCTTTCTCCCCGAGTTTCCCCCGGCTATTTTTCTGCAAAACCGACCTGAACTTGGGGACGTGTCACGGGGAGAAGTCGTCTCTATCAACAACTTCTACCGCCTGTTGAAAGACATCCTCACCCCGGTGCAACTCGACGGCCTGCGCATGCTCTTGACCCCATTTCCGCAGGAAGAGTTCAACCCGACTGACGACCGCAAAAGTGCGCAGCCTAGCCTCGGTGTCGCGTGTTTCGATTGCCATGTGAATGGCCATACAACTGGCCAGTTCCACCTGAACCCGGATGACCGACCTCAGCAGCGGCGCTTCCGTCTCGACACCGTGAGCCTGCGGGGCCTGTTCAACCAGCAGATTCACGGCTCAAAGCGCAGCCTGCGCTCCGTCGAAGATTTTACCGAGTTCGAGTTTCGCACCGCGTATTTTAATGGGGATCCAATTCATGCCATGAAGAAGGGGTTTACCATTATTCCTCGCGTCCAGGTGGCCCATATGGCGCAGATGCAAAATATGCTTGACTTCCCACCAGCACCCAAACTCAATCCGGCTGGCCGCCTGGACCCCACGAGAGCGACACCGAATGAGCTGCGCGGTGAGCAGATCTTCTTTGGCAAGGGCCAGTGTGCTACCTGCCATCCCGCTCCCTTCTATCTCGACCACCTGATGCACGATCTCAAAGTCGAACGGTTTACCACTGAGCCAGGTGATGGGCCGATCAAGACCTTCACACTGCGGGGGATCAAAGACAGTCCGCCGTATCTACACGACGGACGCTGCCTCACCCTGGAGGACACGGTTGAGTTTTTTAACCTGATTCTGGAACTGAAGCTCACCAAGGAAGAGAAAGCCGACTTAGTAGCGTTCATGCGACAGCTATAGGGCCAAGGCGGCTGGCAGGGGAAAGGGCATACCAGGCACTCCCAAAATGAGAACCCCGTCCTTTCACAGTGAGAGGCGAGAGGCATTGCGCCGCATGCAACCCGTCAGCCTTATGCGGCTTGGCTTCAGAACGACAGCGCCAGAGCCGCATTCGCCCCAGCGGTTATGAACCGTTGCTGACGCTGTGCAGCGGCACTTTCAGTCCTTCACGGGCCACACAGGTCTGCGGAAAGCTCTGCTGGGCTAGAAACTGGCGTTCGTTCAGGTGCTCGTCGGTCGCGGCGGGATCATGGTGGAACAGATACAGCTGTTTAACCTGTGCCTCGCTGGCCAGGTGCACAACGTCTTCCCAGGCACTATGCCCCCAGCCCTGCTTGCCGTGCCGGAGCTCGTCGCGGCTGTATTGGGCATCGTGGATCAGCACGTCAACCCCGCGCACCGCTTCTAGGACTGCGGGCGAGAGCTGCTCGAGGGGGTGTTCGTGGTCGGTGACATAGGCGACCCGTATATCTTCGAGCCGCAGCACATAGCCTAAGGCGGCATTTGGATGCGTGAGGCGGAAGGCGGTGACGTGGATCTGCGGGTGGATCTCAACGGTGTCGCCACACGTCAGTTCGCGGAAATCGATCTGCGCCCGAAACAGGTCCTGCATCTCGACCGGGAAAAAGGGGTGCTGGATCTGGTCCGCCATCAACTCGACCAGCGAATACCGCGGTCGGGCTTCACCATAAATCACAAAGTGATTCTCCGGGGTAAATGCCGGTGTGAAAAACGGCAGCCCCTGAATATGGTCCCAGTGCGTGTGGGATAAGAAGAGGCTGCCGGTGATCGGTGGCGTGTCGCGCGCCATCAGCGCGAGCCCGAGTTGCCGTAACCCGGAGCCGGCATCAAAGATAATGACGTGCTCACGATAGTCGACACTCACACAGGACGTATTGCCACCAAACGTAATTGTGTGGAGTCCCGGAGCCGGGATTGAGCCGCGCACACCCCAAAACGTTAACGTGCCTGCTGCTTCCATAGCACATCTCCTCATAGTGGTTGAGCCGCAGCACCGACGGTGCCGCCGCACAGGGCTGACCATCCCAGAGCACCACCAGGCATGACACAAGGCAGAGGTGAAGCACCGTGAGACGATGGCATCTACGGACTATAGTCAAGCATTTCTCGATACGGTCAATCATACCGCCACAGGGGCTCATCATGACAATGCACGGCTCTCACCGTGGTGAGGAATCCCTGCAAAGCTTTGCCCCCTGAGTAGCAGAGGGACCCATACCAGACTCGCTAGCAAGATCAGGCCCGTGAGCACGAACGGGGTGGTGTGCCCACGGGTGTCATAGACCCAGCCTCCGACCAAGGGTCCAACGGCCGAGCCGAGACTGGTGGCAAAGGTGTGCAGGCCATAGCCGGTGCCGCGCATGGCGTCCTGCGTCAGATCACTGATCAAGGCTTTTTGTGGGGCCAGGGCGGCGGCCTGTCCAAACGTTTTCAGTGTCCACCAGACGATCGTCCACGCCAGCGCGGAGCCCAGCGGAAGACAGAGGCAACTCAGCCCTACCCAGGTCAAGCCCGCAATGATCAGCGGC
>JBMDXC010000755.1:0-7564 GCA_048594805.1 Candidatus Entotheonellaceae bacterium
CGTTCTGTAGCGGCTGAGCCGGCCAGCCACGATACGTCATGTAGCCGAAGAGTTGGCGGTTGGGCGAGGTATTGGTCACAGTAAACGCTCCCCTGGTGTCTGGAGGGAGCGGACCGCTGGCACGATTCTCGCCAGGGGCAGTGGTGAGGGTATGCACCGCACCCTCAGACGTGGTCACAGTGGCCCTGGCCGCCTCAGACCCCACCGGAAAAACACTATCGACGGCCAGCAAGGCCCAGGCAATAGTATGCGTCGAAACATATGGTTGCTGCGCCAGTTGCTCTAACAGGAGCTGCAGCGGTGAGCCTACACTGGCATCATGGGCCAGAGCCCTGGTATACAACTGGGCCGTAAAGGCGGCTTCACGGGACAGAAAGTGATGCGTACGCCACCACTGGGATGGTGGCATATCCAGCGTGACCTCGGGTAGACCACGCAGAGCCTGCAAGGCCCCCGCAGGTTGGTGGAGCTGCTGCAGCGTGCCGCGGGCCAGTGCATGCGCCACAGCCAGGGTGGTGTTTTCCTTGCCACGTGAGGGATCTTGCAAGCGCGACACTAACCATTGCAGGTCGGCTTTGGATACCTGACCATGCAAGGCCAGCACAAACGCGGCATACGCCAGCACATCGGGTTCTCCAGAGGCCTGGCTGCCGGTAAACTGGCCCTGCAATTTTTGCAGCGCCTTGCTATACATTGCATCCGGAATGGCATACCCCAGCTGGCGAGCTTTCCAGAGGAAGTGTGTCACATAGGCGTTCAGCCAGGGGTATTGCGTCGAACCACCCTCCCAGAAGGCAAACCCACCATCTGCCATTTGCATACGGGACAACTTCTGGACTCCAGCTTCCACAAAGGCATCGATGTTGTCCAGCGTCTTGCCCTTGAGCACCGTAGCGAGGACGTCTGGTCCCAGGGTGGGTTTGAGGAGCAGCATCGCGAAGAGCCGCGACGTGGTCTGTTCGATACAGCCGTGCGGATACCCGACCAGGTAGTGCAGATGTTTGGCAATTTTGGCCGCTGGCGAGGTCGAGAGCACGACTTCCCACTGCCCTGTCCCCCTGGCAAAGTCTACTCCCTCAGGCACAGGCACCTGGTACGCTTCCCCAGCCTGCACCAGAAATGGTGTTACAAAAGCCAGTGGCACACTGGGTGGCCTGATGAACAGCTCGGTCGAGCGCTTTCTGGTCACACCATCAGCGCTCTGGGCCAGAAAGGTGACATCCGCTTTCCCAGGCACCCCGCCGCCCACTAACTCCCACCTGACTGTGGACGATTGTCTGGCCTGCAAATGCACGGTCATGGTAGCGGTATTGGCATCGGCCAGTTGCAGTGTCCCCTTGGTACTGGCCGACACGGTCACGTCCTGTGCACTGTCGGTGTTGTTCAACACCTCCGCCACAGCCTGACTACGGTCGAATACACCCATCACCCGCGGCAACGAGGTCAAGAGATCCACAGGCGCGAAAACCAGCGTCTGCGCCTGCGTAGACCCAGTACGCTGCTCCTGCCAGCCCACGACCATGATGCGTACCCGACCAGTATAATCCGGCACGGGGACATCGAGGGTGAGCGTGCCGCTGGCATCTGTGTGCACAATGCCACTCCACCAGGCCATGGGTTTGACACGTTCGACTGCGCTCCGCTCCAAGCTTTCATCACCTCCAAAGGCGCTCTCGCCCCTATGCAGTGAGTACGGCACCACCTGGCCCAGCGTATCATACCAGGTATTGGGATAGGCCGGGCGTCTGTGCAGTCCGGCATAGGGATCGGGCGTGACAAAGCGCCCGAGCTGCAGAATCCCCTCATCCACGACAGCCACGGTGAGCCAGACCGGGCCAGGGAGGCTCTGGCTATTGGCATCCTGGGCCCGGATGGTCAGTGGTAAGGTGCTATTGGGCAACACCTGTGGCGGTGCCTGGAGGCTCAAAGTCAACTTTTCTTCCGGAGCATGCACCTGGAGCGGCAGCATGCCAAGGGCACGGTAAGGGGTTTCGCGTTTCGCCTGAAAACCAACTGGAGCCGTCTGCACGCTCCGTAACAGCATGGCGTTCAGGTGAAACCAGGGGGAGTGCGCCTGGGTAGTCTGAAACTGATACTCAGCCGTTTTATTGACCACAGGGATACTGACAGTCTGCACTGGTTGTCCGTTTTTTTCATGCAGCAGGACCAGAACCCCATCAAAGGGGGCAGTAATCAGTACCCTGGCGGTCTCACCTACCGTATACTGGTCCTTGTCAACCCGTAGCGTCACTTTTTGCGCCAGCGGCGACCAGCCTCCCGGGGTGTCCTGTTGCCACCACCAGCCGTTGCGAAAGGCTACCCGACTGGCAGCTGCCGTATTGCCAACACGGACCCGCAGTTCCCATTCGCAACACCCTGGTGGGACAACGCTGTACAACAGCGGTTCGGCGCCACTGACCACCTCCTCAGTCAGACGCAGGGTCCGTGTGATCTCTGACTCCACAAAGGGCTCATTGCGTTTGTGAAAGTAATACCAGCTCGCGTAATCCTTCTCATACAGCTCGATCTTGAGCGGTACGCCGGCCCTGGCCTGGCCAGTGCTGGGATCAATGGCCACGAGCTGAAACGTTGCCGCTTGTCCAACTTTCAGATCTCCGGAAAACTTAGGACGCATACCGGTATAGACCTGGTAAAAATACCCTGGTATGGCCTGGCTAGCCTGGACTGATCGACCGCCTTCTTCAAAGACATCAGCAACGACCTTGATACTCCCCACGCCGGGCAAAGTATTGACCACATCCGGGGCTAGCTGCTGGCTTTGCGTGCAGTCCACAGTACCTTTGCCGTCCTTATCAAGCGTCTGGGCTTCTTGCTGCACAAAGGTCAGGGGCTGAAAGGCACGCAACGCATCGTGAAATATAAAGCCCTCGTACTGGGGGAGTTGCAATTCCCCGGCTTCCAGGATACAGCGATACTCCCATTTCTTCCCCGCGGCGGGTGCGCCGAATAAAAACCGGGCTGCGACAGTGCCCGTTATGGCCGAGAGGCGCGACTGCTCCGGGTCCCAGGTGGCAGACGACTCTTGCAGGTGCACTTCGGCTTCCATGGTGGGTGGAATGATTTGCTCAACGGCAAACGTACCATTCCCAATCACTTTGCCCTGGTACTGCACTTCAGCACGATAGGAGCCGGTTTTGGCATCGTGTGGGATAGCCCAGGACCACGCGGTAGCGCCGTTCTGAAAAGCTATGCCTGGCAATGTGACAAGCTTGTCCTGGCCCGTTGGCCCGACAATAGTCAGCTCCGCCTTCAGGTCGTCCTGGGGCGCAGTGAGGTCCCAATGGCGCACGAGCGTGGTCAGATGCACGGTTTCTCCCAGACGATAGAGGCCGCGGTCGCTGTAGACAAATGCCTGCAGAGGCAGACGATGGTCGGCGCCCGTAACTGGGAACTCGCGCAGCGGGATGGCGCCTTCCTGGAGAAAAATTTCTACAGAATCCTCGCCGCGTATGGCCTCGATTCTGTGGAGCTGTGGTTTGACCTGGGCCAGGGTCTGGGCTGCGAGCTGAAACCGCCCCTGCACATCCGTGTCAGTGCGATAGAGCACTTCGCCATTGCGTTGCTTGAAGAGCACCGAGGCAAAAACTGGGGTACCAGTATCCAGGGCCATGGTCTGTCCCCACAGGCCTGTGTCGTTTTGCCGCAGATACATCCCGAGGTTGGTGAATTGCACCACCGCATTCGCCAGAGGCACAAGACGCTGCCCAGACGCTCCCGTCTGGTGCGCCGTTTCACCCTCATCGGCAGTGCTGTCCTCACTGTCATCCTCCGTGTCATCCATGTCCTGCACTGCCACACTGTGCGCAGACTTGGGGACATGGGCCACAACCACTACCCAGTCGCCTTCTTTGTAGAATGGCGTGAGATCGAGTGCCTGTATCTGCCAATCGGCGCTTTGCTGGAGTTGGGATACTGTGATAAAGCGTTGTCCCGGATAGTCTTCCAGGTAGCGTAAGAATGGTAACGCCCTGGCAGAGCGCTCAGCTTCGCCGGTGGTCTGTAACTGATAGACTTTCAAGCCCTCAGTACGGGAAAACAGGTAGCGGTTTTCCTTGCTGATCCGGTAAATGGTCCAGGAGATGGTGGACACCTCACGGGCGCGGAAACGCAGGGAGGGTTCTATTTTTGAGAAATACAGTCCTTTGGAGAGAAATTCAATGGCTGGAGGATAGGCCCCAAAGGTGACCGTCGTTTGGCCAGTACCGGGGCGTTCGCAAATGGCACCATCCACAGCTATGGTATAAGTAGTGCGCGCCTGAAATGGTCCCCGCACAAGAACCCAGTTGGAATATGCATACTCGCGACTGGCAGTGTAGCGGTCAAGGCCCGGGATGGTAAGATAGCGCGTTAAGTTGCCAGGGCCTATATCATCGCGATGGGAATTCGAACATTCCTCCAGTCTGAGACGCACATAAAACTGTTGGGCGTTTGCATCAAATTGTACTTCACTATTGACAAGAAATGCCCGGGCGGACGGCACCCCTGTTGTAAGGCACAGCACGACGGCCAGCGCCCAGACATAGTGCATACGCCACATTCTGCTTTCCTTCTCTGTGCGATTGAGGTTGCCATTGCCCGCTTAGTGTGGTCGCCACCTGGGGCGAGAGCCTGGAAACCACACCGTCCCCAGTGACAAAGGCGTCAGTGTTGTCCATAATCTACTATCATAGCCCGTTGGACTCGAAACTACCAACCTGGCGCCTCAATCGCTGGGCGTTGGTCACCTCAAGGGAACCTGCTCGCGGAGCGATCCCCCGGGTGTGCTATGTATAATGGGCCCCAAGACGGATTTGTATCGTGCATCAGCTTCAGTAGATCAATCATTCTCGTGAACAACAGTGGTATGTTGGCACCATCCGCGAGGCCTTCGACAATGGCTGCAGCAACTATGTGAGCCGCGTAGACCCCTGCAGGCAGAGAAGTGGGCAGAGGCTCCGTCGTCCTCAATACCTCGCGCAAATTGCCCACGATCTCTTCGTCGTGATTGCGCCAGTGTTGGATTTCTAGGAGCGCATGATCTTCCAAGCTCGCGAGCCGGTACCGTGCCACCGTCCGCGCCACCACAGCTGCCGACCGGCGTGCCAGGTCAGTGTCAATGGGGAACCAGCCAAGGCGGATGAGGGAAAGGTCAGCATTGGTTTCATCCTCAATCATCTGCGCCCATGTGGCGGCGCCATCGAAGCTCAGCAAGCGGACGGTAGATGCCGCGAGGTAGCCACGCAGAATATCCGCAGGATGCAGGTCCCCAATGGCTCCCTCATTTCTCAGCCTTGCCTCATCTCCGAAGGCGGTATTGAGGCCTCGAAAATAGCCAATCAATCCGATACCCGCCGCTGGCCCCATATTGAGAATACCAAGCACATCGGAGGCCGACTCATCAATTCTCCTGGCCCAATATCTGGCCAGACCCCGTCCAAGATCCCGGTCATTGACCGCGTCAAAAACAGCTTCCGTGAGATCCTCGTCCAAGCCAATGTCCGCGTGCAGGATGTCGTGACCTGCAGTCTCATGGCCCAAAGCCCCCCAGGCGAGAAGACCGTGCCGTGCGTGGGCGGGTGGAAGGCTGACAATCCCCGCGCCCACGTCGAACATTTTCACCGTGTCGACGGGCCATGTATAAGGGCCAAAATCCGGATTCCCCCACTTCACGAGTGGCGGAACAGCCCCGAGATCCGGCGGTTTGATGCCCTGCCTATCGGATTCGCTCAGGTATCCGTCATAGAGATCAGTGACGACCTCCTGAAAGGCGTCGGTGGCCCTCTCTAGGTACCCCTCACCATTCTGAAGAATGGCATGGGCGATATCGAACATCAATCCAGCAGGCCCTTCTCTACTCGGATCAGTAAGAAGAATCCGATGAAACCACCGCGGTCCCAGTTGCACTAAAGTGGCAGCGAATGGATCGTGCACAGTGTGTCGATACAGCGGCGGAAGCTTCCCACGCGCTTGAAACAGTCGGGTCTGCAGTTCTTCATAATCGGTGGGATCCGCCGGTCCAGGGTCCTGGTCAACACCAGCCAGACGTGCGTCCTCCACGCATGCAGAGAGATTGCCGATGTCAATCGAATGAGCTGCTTGTGTTGTAGCCATGCTCGTTTCTCCTTACAAATCGGCCCGCTAAACGTAGCTCCAGACGTATGAACGGAGACCTCAAGCCTAAGCATAAGCTCAACCCCTCGGAGGAGAGCTTGACTAATCGCTTCGTCCTACAAACCTATGTTCTGCGCTTCTTGCAGATCTCTCGTCTTTGTTGACATAAGCCATGGTTTGTCACAAGGCCGTAACATCTGGCATAGTATCCTCCTGGCTGTCCTGATTGCCGCCGTGTATTCTTCTCGGAAGGTGGGATGCGTGGTGAGCGTAGGCTCAGAGGCTAGCGCACTTCCAGAGCCACCTGCACGAAGCGCCGTTCCAGCGTGTGCGCAAGCTGCTCAACGAGTTCCAGACGTGCACAGTTCCCAAGCGTGGCCACGTAGGCTACACCCAAGAGCCGCCCGACACGGAAATCGATAATCGTCGACGATACAGGGCCTGGCTCACTGCTCTGGAGTACACGCAGGCCCACGGCCTGATCTGCAAAGCCATACAGCGGGAGATGCTCGACCGTGAGGAGCCGTTGTCCAGGGTGTAACTCTTGGTCGACATGGGCACAAAACTCTCCTACGAAGATCTCGTCCATCCAGCGGGACACACCTTCCGGGTCGTCGAAGAGGTGGACGACTGTGGCGGCGAGCAAATCATAGCCAACCGGGATCTCGTCACCCTCTGGAGCCGGAGCCGCAAATTCGCACATGTAGCCGGTGATACGCCCCAAAGCGCGAAAACGCTCCGCCGTGCTGCCAGGGAAACCCTGCTGCGCCATAGTCTCGTTGTCCAGGATATTGTCACGCGTTGGCAGAAAATGACGCAGGGCCGCTGGGAGGTCCCGCTGGTACAGAACCATGCGTGGCAGGTCGCTGGGGGTAATCGTCTGGGTAGCACGATGGAGAGCCTCAGACATGGCACTATTACCCTTCCTGAGAGATCTGACGTCGCAGCATGATAAGAGAATACTATCATAGGCAAAGTCCTGGAGTGTGTCAACGCTTTACCTATACCAGGTGCTTGACGGCGCGCTGTCCCATCGACATATAATCCTGGGTCGTAGTGAGCATAGATGAAAGCGGATACGAGGAGCTGGGGAGAGTCGGGATGATGCACCCGAGGGTATGGCTGCTAGTGTGTATAGGGTGGTTCATGGTCTGCTCACTCCCTGCCCAGGCGTCGTGGGAGGCATATCAGCAGGCCGGTGAGGAAGCGTACGGTCGTGGCGACTACGATACCGCTGAGCGCATGTTTCTGGCTGCGGTGCGGGAGGCGAAGCACTTTGGCCCCCAAGATTCACGCCTGGATATCAGTCTCAACAAACTGGCGCTCTTGCGTGTAGCGCGTAGTGCCTATAGTGAGGAAGACGTCCGTACCCAGCGTGTTACCAGGAGAAAATCGCACACACGCAAGCCAGGTCAGGTGCGTCGTGGCCACGGGCGGTCATCAGCGCGCCAGG
>JBMDXC010000756.1:0-4544 GCA_048594805.1 Candidatus Entotheonellaceae bacterium
ATGTGGGTGCATTTCGAGAGCTTTCACATTATTCAGCAGCCGACCTATGCGTCGAAGTACCCGCCTGCCCAAGGGCTCAAGCTTGCGGTAGGGCAAGTAATCGGCGGGCACCCGATTGTCGGTGTATGGATGAGTGCCGGATTAGCCTGCGCCGCCATGCACTGGATGCTGCTGGCGTGGCTGCCGCCGGGGTGGGCGCTGCTGGGTGGGCTACTGCTGGCGGTCCGCTTTGGCATCTTCATCTACTGGAGTCAAAGCTACTGGGGCGGAGCGGTCGCGGCGCTGGGCGGGGCGTTAGTCTTTGGCGGGCTGCGCCGTATTGCCCACTGCCCGCGGCTGCGCGATGCGATACTGATGAGCGGCGGTGTAGCCGTCCTGGCGAACAGCCGGCCCTTTGAAGGACTCCTGGTGAGTCTGCCGGCAGGGATAGGATTGTTGGCCTGGATGGTAGGCAAGCACGGCCCTCCAGCGCGGGTGTCGATCAGGCGCATTGTGTTGCCAACCCTGCTAGTACTTATCTGTACGGCCGGAGCCATGGGGTTGTACAATCTGCGCGTTACCGGTAACGCGTTCCTCATGCCATATCAGGTGCATGAAGCCACCTACGCGGTGGCTCCGCTTTTCCTGTGGCAACATGCCCGACCCAAGCCGGTCTATCGCCATAAGGTTATACGGGACTTTCACACGGGCTGGGCGCTTGAGCCGTACCTGCAACAGCGCTCGATCGCAGGTTTTGTGCGAGGCAGTGCGCACAAGATCGAGCCCCTGCTTCGCTTCTATCTCGGGCCTGTGCTTGCCGTCCCTCTCGTGGTGTTGCCGTGGAGCCTGAGAAGTCGCTGGATGCGCTTTGCACTGCTCACATGTGGCGTGTGGGCAGCAGGACTCCTCGCCGAGGCGACGTGGATACAGCCACACTATGCGGCACCGATTACTGGCTTAGTGTTTGTACTTGTCCTGCAAGCGATGCGGCACCTGCGCCTGTGGCGGTGGCGCGGCAGGCCAACAGGGCGGGTCATAGTATGGGCAGTTATGGTGGTCTACGTCGGGTGGATCATAATGGCATTGTGGCCGCAGCGGCGAATTCAGACGTACGACTGGGGGCTGCACAGGAGAAGCATACTGACCCAGTTGCAAAAAGAGGAGGGACGACATCTCGTCGTGGTACGGTACGGCTCCCAACATGAGGCTTATTACGAATGGGTCTACAATGAGGCAAAGATTGACGATGCAAAGGTCGTGTGGGCACGGGAGATGGACACGGCCCAAAACCGCAGACTGTTGGAGTATTTCGCAGACCGGCGGGTGTGGCTGCTCGAGCCAGATGCGCCGGAACCGCACTTGGTACCCTATCCCCTACACTGAACGCAGTAGCCCTAATCATACAGCTCCGTCTCCGCCTGACGCTGGCAGAGACATCGTTCCCTCACGGTTCAAGCGCCGTCAAGAGACTGTGTGTACCCTGTCCGAGGGCTCTGTATGGATCATTACCTCTCTGCACATCCTCGTAGGATACTACTGATGACACAACAGGTCTGGTCCGTACAACTCACCAGACAGTCAACCTGGCGGCCTCGTGTCGCAGTGAGAAATTGAGCGAAGCTCATTGCTTCGGACCAGGGGAGTATGCATGCGACTATCCGAAGAGCATTGTACAATGACCAACAGTCTCATTCAACGCCAGCGGTTACTCGTCATATTCTGGCTCCTCGCGATCCTGCTGGGCCTTCTGTCGACTTGGCGCGCCCTCTATGATCATATTGATCCGGATAGCACGTCCTATTTTGAGATGGGGGAGGCGTTTCTGCGCGGGGATTGGCAGATGGCCATCAATGCTTATTGGAGCCCTCTTTATCCCTTGCTTTTAGCGGTGGCCCTGTATGTTCTGCACCCTCCACTCTCTTGGAAATTGGCCGTAGTGCCCCTCGTAGATTTCGCCGTTTACCTGGGGATGCTCGGCTGCTTTCACTTCTTTGTCAGTGAAGTGATCCGTCTGCACCGGGCGAAGATGGCTGAATGCTCACGCTCCCAATCTGTGAAGTTGCCCGAGTGGGCAGTGGTCGTAATCGCTTACACGTTGTTCCTGTGGACATCTTTCGATTGGCTAGGGGACTTCGTGTCACCTGCCGATAGGTGCGTTGCGGCCTTCGTATATGCGGCTGCTGGCCTTCTCTTGCGTATGCGTTCAGCCTCAAGGCAGTGGTGGACATTTATCCTTTTTGGCGTAGTCCTAGGGGGTGGATATCTGGCAAAGGCTGCGATGTTTCCGCTGGCATTTATCTTCCTCGCGTCGAGCATATTTTTGAGTGGCCCGTTCAGACACAGGATCTGGCATGGGTTGGCAGCGTTCATCGTATTTCTCGTGATCGCCAGTCCATGGATGCTGGCGCTCTCGCAAGTCAAAGGGTACCTCACATTCGGCCTTACTGGCAAACTGAATTACGCCTGGTATGTGAACGGTGTCGGTGCCATACGCCACATCCACTGGCAAGGGGAGCCGTCCGGCAGCGGCACTCCCCGCCATCCCACCCGAAAAATTTTCGATCGACCAGCAATCTATGAATTCGCCACTCCAATCGGCGGGTCCTACCCACCTTGGTACGACCCAACCTATTGGTATGAGGGTGTTACAATTCATTTTAATCTAAAAGAGCAGATGCATGTCTTGATCCGTAACATAGGGGTCTTCTTCAAGATATCTACGCTCGCTCAGGGAGGGCTCATTACTGGCTTTCTCATACTGTTCATGATGGTAGGCACACCCTGGCACAGTGTGAAGGATATCGCCACGCAGTGGAGCATCCTGATACCAGCAATTGGGGCGCTGAGTATGTATGTGCTCGTGCACATTGAGGCGCGATTTATGGCTCCGTTCGTTGTGCTTTTCTGGATAGGGCTCTTGTCCAGTGTCCGCCTTATAGATACACCACAATCGCGGCGACTTTTAGCCTGTGTCACTCTGGCGATGCTCCTCCCGATGATAGGGACGATTGGAGCCTTAGCCGTGGGGAAGGGGTATGCTGCCCTGCGCTACTCGATCCGCAAGGATTCACCGGCTCATGGAGAATGGTACATGGCTGAGTCTTTGCATCGCATGGGTGTACAGCCGGGCGACAAGGTGGCTTCGCTTGGCAGAGCATTTGATGCTAACTGGGCTCATTTGGCCCAGGTCAAGATTGTCGCGGAGATTCCCCGTCGAGACGAAAATGCATTTTGGGCGGCGAACAATGTAGTTCGGTCGCAGGCTCTGAGTGCATTTGGGAAGACAGGGGCGAAGTTGATCGTGGCGGAGACAGTACCAAGCATAGCTACGACCCTCGGTTGGGAAAGGATTGATAATACAGGATATTATGTCTATATGCTGCCAGCGGCGGCCACGCCGGGCATGGAAGCGCTCGGAGGGACACAGCACCGTCAGAAAGGGCAAGGCCCAGACCCGGTGGGCCCAGACTATGGGGGTCAGCAACATACAACGCAGCCAGCGCAGGCCAACTGACTTTGACATAATAGGTATGCGAGGACTGCACAGGATCACGGAAGATGCCTAAGCTTCAGGCCAAGCCTTGAGAGTCTCCCTGGTCCAACCATGGGCTTACCTATCTGAGAGTTATCCAAACCATGCTCTTCAGTGTGTTCATCAGTATTTTACGATGCATCAGCGATGCTACTCGTCACTGGCGGCGCAATACTAGCGTTGTGCGACTTGCTCGTTGTCACAGCGTCAGCATCGTTTCCACATAGGGAGTGTCCCTGGTACCCCATTGGAACGAATCGCTTTTGCAGCAATTGCAGTGTGCCCTCCTCATCCTCACTGGACCGGCATAGAAAACGTGCGAGAACATCGTATGATCTCCTCCGCGGTAAATCGACGTGTCGAAGTATCATTGGTTATTCCAACGTATAACGAGCGTGAGAATATAGGGCTGTTGATTCAAGATGTCTACAGGGTGCTGAAGGCGACAGGGCGTACGTTCGAGATCATTGTTGTGGATGATGATAGCCCCGATGGCACCTGGCAAGTCGTAGAGGAGATGATGCGTGCATATCCAGAGCTGCACGTGCTACGCCGGACACAGGAGCGCGGCTTGGCACGTGCTGTGCTCAGAGGCTGGCAGGAGGCCCGGGGCGAGATTCTGGCCGTCATGGTTGGCGATCGGCAGCATCCGCCTGAGACGCTTGCGTTGCTTCTTGAGGCTCTGGAAAAACAGGGGGGGGATATTGCGGTCGCGAGTCGCCATGTCCAGGGTGGGGGGGTCAGCGAGTGGAATGTGGTGCGACGCGGGATCTCGTGGGGGGCGACCCTGGCAGCGTCGTGGCTGCTCCCAGGTACGCTGGCCACGGTGCGGGATCCCATGTCTGGCTATTTCGCCCTACGCCGGTCCGTCATTGAGGGCTGTACGCTGCACCCGGAAGGCTACAAGATTCTCTTGGAAGTGTTGGGGCGTGGGGACTACCAGGCAGTCGTCGAGGTGCCCTACATCTTTATCGAACGGCAGCAAGGCCAGAGTAAGCTCGGGTGGCGGCAATATCGCGAGTTTGTCACGCAC
>JBMDXC010000757.1:0-2139 GCA_048594805.1 Candidatus Entotheonellaceae bacterium
TCGTCGCCCTGCGGCCAGAAATTCATTTCAGGCAGCGCCCCAACTGGATGCAGGCCGGCCACGTTGCGCCAGGTGCCACCGGCACCATTGCCCTTCTTGGGGTCACGGTAATTGCGCGAGCCTTCACCACGGCTGATTTCCTTATTTGCCGCGAGGAGTGCTGGGGACAGCCTGGCACGCTTCGGAATGGGGGCCTGGGCGACGATGGCCAGCAGCTGTTTCGAGCCCATAATACTGCCCATCCCACCACGGCCGGCAAAGCGCGGTTTGCACTCACGCGTCTCGATTTCATTGCCCGTGCTGCAGGCAATCGCAGCGTAGGTGTTCTGCTGCCAATGCTCGCCAGCCGGACCCAGGGCGGCCACATGCGAGCCAGGATGCCGATCCGTGAGACACATAATCTTGTCATGCGTCGTTTGACCCAGCAAATCCCTGGCATCTTCAAGGGTGAGGCGCAGGGTGTCGCCGTCCTTGTGGATGAGGAGGTAGACTGGACGCTCGGCACGTCCGAGAAAGATGACCTCATCGATCCCCGCGGACAGCAGACGCGTGCCAAAATCCCCGGATGCGGTAGACCACATGGCCAGAGGACGACCATTCTGTGCGACTTTCAGCGGGCTGTAGGCCGAGAAGAAGGTGCGCAGACCGGTCATCATTTCCGTGCCCGAAAAGATCCCGAGGTTCATGATCAAGGGCGACAAGGGGGCAAAGGCGTCTGTCACCTCATACGCACCGAGCAGTTTGAAGGAACGTCCAATACCACCGAGAAAATCTTCCAGATCCTGACAGGAGACATGCTCTTGATGGATATCCCCACGTCCCAAGTCGACGGTTACCCGACGCAATTGATAGTCGGTAGGCTGCTTTATGTCACTGGTGACCGTAGTCCACATGGTATATCATTCTCCCTTACATGCGCAGATGGCCTGGCGTGCCGTATACCTCGCCGGTCTTTTGTACTCTTTCTCCCCGCTCTCGTCAATATGGCTTGTGGACTGCAGGTATCCTCCAGAGGGAAAGGTAGGGGATGGAATTTGCCGATATCCTGGAGCAAACCATTGCCCTCCTGCAACATCAAGGCCGCATCTCGTATGGCGCCTTGAAGCGCCGCTTTGGACTCGATGACGCCTACCTCGACGACCTCAAGATCGAACTCATCGAGGCGCAACAACTCGCCCGTGACGAGAACGGCCGCATCCTGGTGTGGGTGGGACAATCTGCTTCAGCACCACCGCCAGTCCCAGAGCCCGCACGCAGCCCTGCCCCGAGCGTGCCTCAGGGCGAGTTCCCCCACGGCGAGCGCCACGCCCCGGAAGCCGAGCGCCGTCAGCTCACCGTGCTGTTCTGCGATCTGGTGGACTCCACGGCCCTAGCGGGCCAGCTCGACCCGGAAGACCTGCGTGACGTTATCCGTGCCTACCAGACCGCATGTGCCACGGTGATCGAACCCCTGGAGGGGCACATTGCGCAGTACCTCGGCGATGGGTTGCTGGTCTACTTCGGCTACCCGCTGGCGCATGAAGACGACGCCCAGCGCGCTGGGCGTGCTGGCCTGAGCATGGTGGCGGCCGTGCAGGCCCTCAATACACAGCTCGCCCAGCGGCACGGGGTGCGGATCGCCGTCCGCATCGGCATCCATACCGGCGTGGTCGTGGTAGGGGAAATGGGGGGTGGAAGCCGCCAGGAACAGTTATTCGTGTAGTTTGCAATGCTACACCTCACAGCGTGGTCATAAAACTGGTACGTTACGTTAACTTCTGGCTTTTTTGCGCGCCCTTCCCCAGTTGGCGTAATCAGGATCTTCTTGACAAGCACCTCTATCAGTTCCCGTTGCTCTTCCCAGGTAAAATCTCCCTTGAGCTGAGCCCGTAGTCTCTGAAGCACGTTCTGCGCCTCTGTGAGCCGCTGCGCTATAGCTTTCTGGCCGTGTAGGGTGGTCTCAATGTCGCCAGCCGTGCTTTCAAGACACCTTCTTCCTCGGCAATCTTCTCTATCTGACCGAAATTACCCCGACCACTAACCAGCAACTGTTTGTTACATAAGGGAATAGAGCCATTCTCGTTCTTCAGACGTAGGCATGTAGAGATATGTTGCGTCCTTGCTCTAGAGTTCTGCATCCTTTAGAAGGAAGGCATGTAT
>JBMDXC010000758.1:0-1762 GCA_048594805.1 Candidatus Entotheonellaceae bacterium
TGGCTCCACGGCTGTTACAGGCGCTCTGGGAAGAGACAACGCCACTGGCACCCCTGCGGCTGGACCTCACGCGGCTGGAATTTCTCTATGAACGTGCTAGAGGCGAGGAACTGGTCTATGTCTTCAAACATGCCCTGACGCAAGAAGTGGCGTACGACAGTCTGCTCACCACCCGGAGACAGCGGCTCCATGCCACCGCCGGTTACGCGCTGGAACGGCTGTATCCTGACTGGTTGGCGGAGCATTATGAGGCATTAGCCCATCACTTCACATGGGGGGAAGTCTGGGAGAAAGCGTTTGTCTACCTCGCCAGGACAGGAGATAAAGCCCGCCAGGCATATGCCAACCAGGAAGCCATTGCGTTCTATACCCGCGCCCTTGAGGTGAGTGAGCGGATCACACCGGCTCTCGACGACGCACACCTGCTGCCCGTCTATGAGGGACGGGGGCTCGCCTGGATGGTGCCGACGCAACGCGAGGCGGCGATTGCGGATTTTCAACGCATGCTTCAGCTAGCTCGCGCCTCCGGGCAGTCGCGCCAGGAGGGCATCAGCCTCTGTCATCTGGCGTTTACCTATTATCAAATGCAGTCGGACGACCAACTCTCGGTCGTCGAACACTACGCCCAGGAGGCACAGCACTTGGCGCAACGCCTTGGGGATACCCACATCCTCGCCCAGAGTCTCACCGCCCTGGGGTCAGTCGCGGTGAATCGGGGGCAGGTGGAGGACGCGGAGCGGCACTTCGCCGCGTCGCTCCAGATCAGCCGTAGGGAGGGCTATAACGACGCGCTCCCCCGCACCCTGCGGTTCCTCAGCTCGCTTGCCTACTGGCAGGGGCATTTTCCGTCCGCCATCCACTGTGCTCAGGAGGGTGCGATGCTTGCCCATAACCTCCAGGAGGGCTTTCTTGAGCTGCACTGTCTCGCGTTCCAGAGTCTCGCCTGCTGGAGTCAGGGGGACTATCTCCAGGCATTCCGCATCACGCACGACGTCATGACCAAGGCATACGAGCAGCACAATATGTTCTTGCTGAGCCGCATGCAGAATCACTTGGGGTGGTTCTGCCGTGAGTTGGGGGCGGTGTCCCGTGCTGCCGAGTTGGATCACGAGAGTACTGACCTCGGGCGCACTCATGGCATTGCCAATGTGGAGATCAGTGCCCTCATCAATCTCGGTTGGGACTACCTCGCGCTCGGGCAGCATACCCGTGCCTGGTCGTACCCGGGCACCCACGCTCGATCGCGTAGTCCGGGAAGCGTTTGGCTCCCATAACTGGCGGTGGCAGATGCGTATCCTCCTGGGGCTTGCCGAGCTTTCCTCTACCACCGGTGACCATGACCAAGCCTTACGATATGTAGAAGAGGGACTCCAAGAAGCACAGAGGACTTCTTCACAGAAGTACCTCGCACTGGGCTGGGCGTTACGTGGCAAGATTGCCGCCAAACTCGGAGACCTCGATACGGCAGGCACAGAACTGCAACGCGCCTTCTCACTTGCTGAACAGTTGCAGAGTCCCTCACTCCTCTACCCGATTGCCTACGATCTCGGACACTGGTACGAAAGCACAGGCAAGGAACGTGAAGCAGCAGCACTGTATGGCAAAGCCAAAGCTACTACCGAGCAGATGGGAACGGCTGTCGAAGATGACGCGCTCCGTTCGACATTCCTGCAATCGGCTTTGGTCCAAGAAATTCACGAACGGGCTGCACGGCTGGGTGAGTAACACGCCATGACATTTGACGAAATTCTCGAACAAGTCC
>JBMDXC010000759.1:0-5728 GCA_048594805.1 Candidatus Entotheonellaceae bacterium
GTAATCTCTCATACCACAGGAGATATTCGGGAAGTGTCGTAGGTGTCAGTTTGTCAGCCATGGTTCCCTGCCTTGCTGTGCTGAAGTCGATCCATATGTCACACGGTCCGATAGCGGACGTCATCCAACCAATACGCACCCTCCTCTCTGGCCGAGGAACACCGCCGCGGCAACAAAGTGCCACGAGCCCATTACGTTCTCTCACACACATGGGTAATTATATGCCGGTGGGAAGTAGGGTGAAAATCGGTTCTGATACCAGAGCTTTTTCTGTCTTCTATGGAATCGATTCCCTCCCGTTTTCAGAGGGAAAACCGGCAAGGTTGATTCCGGGAAGCCGGATTATCGGCACCGCCCACGGACAGGGTGTGGTGAGAAGAGGTCGGCTGCATAATAGTGCTTTTGCGACCCCATAGGCAGGGTTGGTACGGATGTGCACCTCCTCCACTGCGTCGCTATCGGCAGTTCCAGAACCACATACAGTAATCTGTGAGTAAATATTCGGTTAACCCATTCCTCCTTTTAGCAATACTTCGGGCAGAATTTAGGCTGCCTCATCGGCAATGATGCCATAGTTACAAAGCGCTTCGTAATCCGGGCTGGATTTTTCCAAACTCTGCCCGTTGGCTAAGTGCTCACAAATTCGATCGATCAAGTGTTGATTGAAGGCCCGCCGCTTGAGACTTGCCATAGAAAACGTTTGGTCGCCGTTGCCGTGTTGATGACGTGCTTCGAGCTTGGCGCAGGTCACCGCGCTCAGACTGGCGTTGAAGTGCAAATCGAGTTTGGCTTTTGAGCGGGCTGGGCAATCGCTCAAACCGGTGAATTGCTTGGCGTCGCGAAAGAGAAATTCGATCTGAAAACGTGCCTTGTAATAGCGGTAGAGCCTCTGGGGCTCCAGGTCGACGTCGGTGCTGAAGAGCACAGCATATCGGTTGCGTTGGGTATGGACCACCACCACTACCTGGAGATCACGTTTCAACTGCACATGGTTGAGCACTTGATGGGACAACACGATGTGCTCGTCTTCGGTATCGAGGCGCTCAAAGCGCGATAAGTCGCTCCAGTTGACCTTGCCATCGTAGGTCTTTTGGCGGCCTGGACCTGGGCGTTTGGGTCCCTGGTAGAGATAACGCAGATGGGCATCGGCGCGCAACTTGCCAATCTGATGGAGCTCCAAGGCTCGCACACCCGCAACAAATTTCTGTTTGCTGTCAGCGCCATCGGTGACGACATAACGCAGGAAACGCAGGTCATGCGCCGTGACCACACGACTGAGTTGGTCCAGATAGACATCCATCCGCGTGTTCTCGGGATCAGCGGTCTCAGCGCTTGGCGGTGTCTGCGCAACACTGAGACAGTAAGCGCAATTATCGGTGATGTCGAGCCAGGCTAGGGTCGAGATTTCCAGCCCTTTTTCTGCACGGCTGTGGATGCCGTTCCAAAAGCGATCAAGGCCATAGGTGTGCTTGCCACTTTTGGGCACAAAACTGGCGTCCATGACCAAGGCCTGATCATGCTCAGGAGAGACGGCTTCGGTGATGGCGGCCTGGTTGAGCGAGACCCAGTCAAGGTCTCTGGCGTACCACCGTGAAAAGGTCCTCTCGTGAGAGGGACTATAGCGACTCATATTGCGAAAGGTGGCGTGTCCAGGGAGCATGAGCATCAGCCCTAACAGATGTGTGACAACCTTGTACTGCGGTTTCTTGGTTTTCTTGAGACTATGAGGTACATTTTGGAGCAGTCGCATGGCATTCCTTCCGTTTCGGTTGCTTCAGATCATACAACCTCAAGGAAGAGGGCGCGTGCGGCTACTCCTCAGTCAAAACTGTCCGCAGTATTGTTGGCATGAGATTAACCTCCGTCATCGTTCTCTGTTTCTTGATAGAAGAAGATTGTTCGTATCCGTGTATTGTATTTTCATATTTATATATTTCTGAATGTATGGATTTACCCCTGTCGGTGTATCCACTCGGTCAAAAGCTTTTCAATAAGGTCTGAGAGGTCGGCAGCGGCATTGGTATCCTCAAGAAGCCTCGCTGCCGTTTTCTTGGTGTGCTTGCGAAGAAGGACCGTGGTTGGCTGATAGTCCGGGTCGCTGCGCTTGCCGGGAGGACGCCCCCTCCCCCGCACCGGTGCATTCCCCACGGGAGAGACTGGCCGTGTGGTGGGTTGTTCCTCTGCATCTCGGTGTTTGAGCGTTGCCAGAACGCTACTAAATTTACTCTGTTCCTCAGCCATGGGTCACCAGTTCCTTTCCTGCGGCTTGGTATGCCTCCCACGCGCGTTGAGCGCGGGGGTCATCCACCTCAGAGACCGGGACGCCTTGGGCCGCGGCTTTCTCGAAGGCTTTAAGCCTAGGAATATCAACCGCAAAGAGCGGCACGCCCTGGGCAGTGAGAGCGCGACGAAGCTCGCGGCCCTCCGGCTCTGGCGGCGGGGGGGCTTTGGTCAAGAGCACGCGGTAGCGATCAGTGCCAATGTCATAGAGCGTTTGCAGCATCAAGACCAGGCCATCCGTATCAAGACTTGCGGGAACTGCGGGAATGACCAAGAGATCACAGCCTTCTGAGAGCACTTGTAAGTCGACGTGTTTTGGGCGCTGGCCGGTATCAATCACGGTATGGGTAAAGTCACGGGCAAAGCGGGCGGCTTGGACTTCATCGGCGACTTTGAAGGAGAAGCCCTTGCCGCGTTTACTCCAGGCAGTGGCATTCCGAGTGTCGTCTCCGTCCAGCAGCAGGGTCGGAGCAAGCGTTTGCAAGAATGCAGCAAGGTGCACCGCCGTCGTCGTTTTGCCGACACCGCCTTTGAAACTTGCAACCGTAATAATCATGCACGCTCCCTTGTGTATTTCTGTACGGATGAACATACAGGCAGATAAAAATACAAAAATGCGGAAAGAAAGGCAAGGATGATACAGATGCATGCCTGAACACTGGGGCTGCCCCTTAGCTATATGGGTTTTCTTTGGTGTGTCTTATTGATATGGCATGAAAATTGCCCTAGGCGCTGAAACAAAGATTCAGGTGAAGCTGCTCAGGCAGACGGCGAATAGCCATAGAGAAAGCAGGGGAGGGCGAAGGAGATGGGCGCAACACGGAGGCAAAAGGGTTGCGCACAGGCTTGGCCGTGACTATGAGTGATGCTTAATCACCCAGGGCGGCGAGTTGTGCATGCACGGCAGCAGGCTGTGTCGCGTAGCGTTGCCCTATGGTTTCAAAGCGGACGGGATCATGCTTCTCCAGGTAGGGGGTGATTAATGCGTGTAGCGATGGCCGCGATTGATAATTTTCCAGCGCCGACTTGGCTCGCTCATAGAGAAACAGAAAACCCTTGTCCTTCGCCAGCAACTCGGCCACAGCCTGATCAAGGATATCCGGCGATTCTGCCGCTACCTGATCGTGAAGCTGCACATTCCCCCGGATTTAGTGGTAGACCAATGAGCCTTCAATGGTGAGGGCAGCTCAAAGCGCGTTTTCCTGTTTCTACACGACGTCTGGGCGATGTTTCGTCGCCAGATCAGTGCAAAAATAATTTCACTAATATCAAAGGCTTAGCATTTTACCACTAAATCCGGGGGAATCTGGCGCATTCCATGCGCGGCGTTGCAGTAGCGTCAAATTGTTTTCTATCTGAATGGCCGCGCTGTGCTTTATGACTTCCTGCTTGGCATCCCGCTGCAACTGCCTCTGTGGTTCTTTCATAAGTCCCTCATATTGGGTAGTCCTTCCAGGGATAGTATAGAGCAATCATCCCCATGAGTCAAAACTATTTTGGGATGATTGCTTGTCAGGTCTATCGTTCATCCTGTAAACGGGGATGTTTGTGCAACGTTATGTATTTTCCTGTGATCCTGTAAACGAGGTAGTCCTGGAGAATAGTAACGCGCACCTCACGCCGCTTTCAGCAGAGGGGCTGTCTCGTTTTCGTGTTCTTCTCTCACCTCGACAAACGGTGGTGCTTGAGTCCTGCCAAGCGGTGGGTCCTGGAGAGCCGGGGTCAGCAACCGTGTAATCCGTTCGCCCATCTGCTTGGTGAGGACAGGATCGGTATGCACCGGTAGCCAAATGTACTCCTGATAGCTCCAGACATGGTCGGTCAGCCCAATGGCCATCGCTGGGGTACGCCGGGTGCGACCTTGGCACAGGCTCTTGTGGGGCATCACAAAGTTGTAGAGGCTGACCAGCAGCCAGATGCGTCCGCGATGACGGGTGGCCATCCAAGACAAACAGCGGGTACGGCGCCGCAGGGGCGCCACCAGCCCACGCAAGGTACCATACCAGCGTTCCATAAAGGCGGTCTGGATCGTCTCTCCGAGCTGGCGCAGACGCAACTGTTTGCCAAAACGGCGTGGGCCACCGAAGACCACACGCCTGCGGACCTCCACAACGTGGCCCGTCTTGTCCCGCACTTTCACCACTTGCGCGTAGAACAGGTCTTTCGGTGCCACCCAGCGCGGTTTGGGCTTGCGCCCTACATTTCCGCGCCGCCGGCGCCGATACACCACACCCACCACCTGGAGCAGGGCCGCGGGGTAGGCCTTCCAGCCGTCGGTCAGGAAGAGGGGCAGGGTTCGCACGCGCGCCACCACCTGCGCAATCAGGGTGGCGGCAGTCTCCTGGGTACGCGGGCCAAAGTCCACCCAGAGCAAAAACCAACTCCCCATCGCCAGGGCCGTATGGATCCACTCTACGCGGCGCCGCCGCAGCTTCGAATGCGCCTCATCCATCTGCACGCCCGTGACGTCCACCTGCGGCACGGCCTGCTGATGATGGGTCTGCGCCCGGTGGGCCGCCACACGCTGGAAGCGGTGGACGGTCTTGAGATCGACGGCACAAATGTCCGCCGTCCCCTCATCACAGACACCCCACCGCTGACATTTCAGCAACTGTTCCACGGTGGCTTCGGGCAGCTTGCTCCGCGCCATCAAGGTGCCCTCCCGCTCGGAGAACTCCCGGTGGCATAGGGTGCAGCGCAACCGTTCAATGTGCCTGGCCTTGCCGGTCCAGGAGCGGTGCGCGATATTGCCTGTGCCGGAACGATTGAACTGTGCACAGTGTGGATTCGGGCACGCGAATCGCGTATATTTCTCTGGCGCTGGCGTCGTCAGTATCAGCAGAGCCCTCGAAGTTTGAGGCGGAATAGCCACCAAGGGTGACCGCTATGCAGCCATTGCTGTGGTGCGAAGCTCCCTGCCTTTTCGCCTCAAATTTTGGAGTAGCTGCTTATCATAGCGGTCCTCCTGTGGCAGGGAATGGACCACAAGATACAGAGCCGACGCCAGTTGTGCCACGTTACTGTTCTCCAGGACTACCGTAAACGAGGATGATTGATTTTCCCATAAAAGGGGATGATTCAATAACGTCATCCAAAATAAAGGCTTACAATTCTCCTGTAAGCGAGGATGACTCCTCCTGTAAACGGGGATAATTGCCCGCTCCCATGAAGGGTAGCTACACTCTGATACCTTACAAATCAATGCCTTGTCGCAATATCCTGTAAACGGGGATGTTTTTCTCCATGCTCTCCTGTAAACGGGGATGATTCCTCCTGTAAACGGGGATAGTAGGCCACATAACACATTGATTTTTCAGGCGTATTTGCCACATAAAATTTTTAAAACTCTTAAAACCCATTAAAACTCTTAAAACGACGACAGCAGCATTGCCCTCATCAGCCGTCGTCGCTTTTTCAACCAAACGGGAGGCATGCGTCTAGTCTCCCC